>JBOGJY010000571.1:0-19484 GCA_050745325.1 Terriglobia bacterium | reverse complement strand
AGAAACACAGGTGATCCTCACCCAGCACATCTTTGACGCTGGGCGGCAAAAGCCAAGCTTGATCCGGTTCGTAGGGCAAGAAGTTCATCGCGGGTCTCCTCAACCGCATTATCGCCCACCTGTCAAGTCCTCACTCTCCCGAGTTATCACACAGACTCCAGTGGAGAGAAGGGCTGGGGGTGAGGGGTCGGTCTCATGCTTTGCGAGTGTTGGAAAGTGGCACAGACGGCTATTTAGGGGTGCGAAGCGGCGCTAGTGCTTGTCGTATCGCAAAGCCGCACGGCACTGTTCGATGGCTTGATTTGTGAGGTTTAAGGCCGCGGCGCGGTGGCCGCCGAAGTCATGAGCGCCATGCCCCAAATGATTGCGGGCATTTTGGAGTGCGTCGAGCGCCGCGCGGATTTCCGGATGGTGCTCGGCAGGCATGGCCGCCGCAGCGGGTTGAGGCGCAGGCGCCGGATGGAGCATTCCCCCGGCACGCAGAGCGGCGCGCACTGGGAAGGCCATGGCAATGGCAAACGCAAGCAAAGCTAAACATGTGACAGTTTTGCTTTTCATTCAGTCTCCTTTACTTCGTTGATTTGGATTGTAAGAACCTGGAACCAGCGTGCCGAAGACACCGGATCCCTGTATACCATGTAGTTAACCTGATTTCAAGCGAGATTCCACTCAGGTTTTTAACACACTCGCGTGCAAAAAGTTGCGGTAGTAATGCGCCCAATCTGGAGTACGATTAAAAAACACACTAAAGATATAATGCGCGAGAGACGGCGGTCAGGGGTTGCAGAAGAGTCGGAAATTGCAGAGAGCGGACGCTCCGCTGCTGCGGTGGAGAAATCGATTTGTCTCCGGTTTTGGTTTTTCTTTGAGCGCAGGCTGCCGTATAATTCACTCAAGTTTCCACCATGCGTGCAACTGGGTTCGATCGAAGTTAAGGAGCGCCAAAGGGTATGCCCATCAAGCAAGATGTGACCTCTCTGGCCGGGCATCCGGTTATTTTAAAATCGAAGCACCAGCGGATTGAGCTGGACGGCTTGGTTGTGCGCGTTCTGCTGATTTGCCTTGCCGTGATACTTGGTTTCGGAGCAGTCACTTTTCTGCTGCCGGAAAGGATTTGGAATCGCAGTCCTCTCGTAATCACCATTCCTCCAGAGGTTCTGTTTATTACGCTGCTTATCTTGATTGTGCTGGCGCTTTATCTTGTGCGCTACGAGTCAGAGGCGCGCAAGCTCCGTCTTCTGACCCTGCAACAGGCGCTGGCGGCCCAAGCGGACCACACGGCCAAGGCGTTCGACGCCGTGACCAACGTATTCACCCGTAATTTTCTACAAGGCCTCCTCGAAAAGGAAATTTCGCGAGCTGAACGGAACGGGCGGCCACTGGCATTGATGATGTGCGATCTGAACAACTTCAAACGGGTGAATGACCGCTACGGTCATCTGATGGGTGATGAGATTCTGGCCCAGGTTGCGGCGATTTTGAAGTCATGCCTGCGCGGGTCAGACCACGTGGTGCGTTATGGAGGCGATGAGTTTCTCATGATTCTTCCTGAAACCGACGAGCCTGGAGCAGTCATCGTCCGTGACCGCATCCTGCAGCGCGTTGCGGAGTGGGACGCCGCCAACCGGATTGGTGACGTGCCAGTTTCGCTCAGCTTGGGATTGTATCACCATATACAAGGCCAATCGGTTGATCAAGACCTCAGTGAGGTTGATGTGCGAATGTACGCGGAAAAACGAGCGGAATGAACTAGCGAAGCGCCCACTGCCCCGGGGGTGAATGAGCGGTTGCCCGCCGCAGGGTTCGTCAGAGCTTGGCGAGTCTTTCGAGGAGCGCGGCGCGTATGGATCGCTGGAGGTCAGGGTTGATTTTTTCTCCGTTTTTAGTGAGATAGAAAATATCCGCAGCTTTTTGAGCTTCAGTTTCGATGAGCGCCACTTCAATATTGCACTCGAACTCGGCCAATGTTGCGCTCACCCCGTAGAGCAGGCCAGGGCGGTCCTGGGCGACGATCTCGAGAATTGTGCAACGCGACGAACTAGCATCATCAAAGCTTACCTGTGCGCCAATTTTTATCTTTGTGCGAAATGAGCCTTGCGCGCTGATGCGCCCTTCGATCAGAGTTGTGACGTTAGTATTCCCGGAAATCGCTTCCACGACGTTTTCCTCCAGCCTCTTGACTTCCGATGGATTCATTTCGAGCGTCCGGTGGAGGTCGTGAAACCGGAACACATCCAGCACAACGCCTGAGCTGTTTGCCATCGCTTCCGCCTTGAGGATGTTCATGCCCCACGCGGCGAGCGTGCCCGTGACGGACGCGAAGAGAAAGGGCCGGTCGGAGGCAAGCACAGTAAGCTCGTTGAACGTCCCGCGGCGGCGGACCTTCGCGCGCGCCGGACTTTGCGATATCTTTTGCGCCCATTCGAAATGCTCGCCAATTTCTGATGGTGAGTGTGCGGCGAGATACCTCCTGGGAAACCCGTCCAGGAACGCTTTTAAACGTGTGGAATCGCCGCGAGCTTCAAGGGCTGGCGCGCCATGGGCCATCGCTTCCTGAGCAGATTGAACGCGGTCCTGGTCAATGTTTCGGGAAAAATAGTTCGCTGTCATCGCGTAAAGTTGCCAGAGCATTTCTGCTTTCCAGGGTGTCAGAGCTTCTGGATTCACGGCGTTAATGTCCGCGCAGGTCATGAGGCTTAGCATTTTTAGGCGCTCGGGCGTACCCATCTTGGCTGCGAAGGACGAGAGGGTTTCGGGATCGAAAATGTCGCGGCGCGTGACGGTAGCAGACATCTCCAAATGGCGTGCGATGAGAAAGGTCACGGTTTGGGCGTCCGCGGAATCGAGACCGAGTCTCGCGCACACTTTCTCCGCCACTTCGAGACTGCCGTCGACGTGATCTATGGCTGGCATCCCCTTGCCGGTGTCATGCAGGATGAGGGCGAGCGTCAGCAACTCCGGCTGTTCCAATCCAGCGTAAATCTCCGCGAATGTCTTCCTCCAAGGTCCGAAATTATTGTTCGTTTCGCCGCCAGTTTCTTTTGCGGCGTGTCTCAGCTCGCAGAGAGTTTGAATGGCCATGAACGAATGCTCGTCCACCGTGTAGCGATGATAAAAATCACGAATAACCAGCGCGTCGATCAGCCGGAATTCGGGAAACAGCTCGCAAAGCGCCCCCAGCCGGTGCATGGCGCGCAGCGCGTTTGCGGCGCCGGGCAAGGCGAGCAATCTTCGCAGGGCCTGCCAGACTTCTGGCGGCAAGGCGCCGTCTGGCCTAGCTCTGGCGTCCTTTTGAACAACCGCGCCATCCGGTTGACGCAGGGCTGCGAGACTCTCCTCTACCCAGCGCTCCGCTTCGCGGCTCAGGTCAAGGGAGTGGCGAGCCATCATCTCAAATGCGCTGAGAAGAGCTGGCCAGGCGCCGGGCGCGAGCGACCGCGGATAGATTTTCCCTCGAAGCACAGAAAAATCCGCATTCGAAAGGCGTGATCTCCAGTCCTGGAACAGGCCGTAAAGGGAGGACCTTGAAGGAAGTGAATCTTCGATCATGCGCGTTGTAAGATGTTCGACCGGGCGCACGTGGCGATAGTAGTTCCTCATCCACATGGCCGGATCGAAGGGCTCGCCGTAATGGGCGCCAAGCCCCAGAGCTGCGGCTTTTTCATGAAGCTCGTAGGTCAGCAGGTTGTCATTCCGGCCCTGCTCAAAATGGAGAAAGCAGCGCACCACTGACAAAAACTCGAACGCCTGGCGCACGACAGGCGGCAGGGCGTCTCCGGGTCTCGTCCACTGACGGCTTTCGGCCATCTCTCCGATCCGGGTGAGCCAGCGGGTTACGTGATAATCACGCAATCCTCCGGGCGCTTCTTTCACATCAGGCTCGAGATGAAAAATGGTCTTGCCGTATTTCCCGCGCCGCTCGGAGGTCTTATCGATGAGGTTCCGGACCAGGTCGTTTCCATCCCGCACCATTAAGTTGAGAATCGTTTGAGTTTGGAGTGTATCGAACAGATCCCGGTCTCCTCCGAGATATCGAACGTCCAGCAAGGAAACGCTAAATTCAAGGTTGCCGGCGTGGAGGCGCCCGCATTCTTCGAGCGTCCGGGTCGAGTGGGAGACGCGCATTTGTAGATCCCAAAGATCGCGGGCCAGCGCGGCAATAGGTTCGCGGTACGGCTTCCAAACGGGTTCGTCGCGCGCGACAAAAAGCAAATCCAGATCGGAAAAAGGGAAGAGCTCTTCGCGGCCGTAACCGCCGGCAGCCACCAGGCACAAACCTTCAGGAGATCCTAATTGCGGGGAAATTAAGGCGCTGTAGAGTTCCCGGATTAAGGAATCCACGTGCGCGCTGCGAAGCCGCAGGAATTGAACGCCGTCGCCTGATGCTTCAAAGCCGGCTCTCAGGCTGGCAAATTGAGCCGCACAGGCGGCCGCGAGCGGTGGTGTCGCAGACGGCAACGAGGGGGCATTCTCAGACACGTGGTTTAATGTTCTTTAAAAGCCTACCCCCCGCCCGTCCCCTGTGCGGGCTGCCCTTTCTCCATCGGGGAGAGGGGCTGGGGGCGAGGGGTTCTTTTCATGCTTTGCGGGTGTCGCAAAGCGACACGAACGACTGCTCAACAGCGTCTCAGAAAAAATCTGGAGGTTACCAGTCTTCTCATCGCTCTGCCTCTGTCATAAGGCCGCGTCTCCGCGCTCCTCGTTCCGAATCCGGATAGCCTCATCGACCTTGTAAATAAAAATCTTGCCATCACCAATTTTTCCCGTCTTGGCGGTCTTCAGTATTGCCTGAACGGCGGAATCGACAAGCTGGTCGGGCAGGAAAATTTCAACCTTAATTTTGGGGAGCAGGTCCACTGTGTACTCGTTGCCCCTGTAGACTTCCGTATGTCCTTTTTGCCGGCCGTGGCCCCGCACCTCGGAAACCGTCATGCCGTCTACTCCAATCTCCTGGAGCGCTTCTTTAACAGGATTCAGCCTTGACGTTTGAATGATTGCTTCAAGCTTTTTCATCTCACCTGCCCTCCTGAAATCCTGTAGCGGCTTGTTGCCATCATGCGCAAAAGCGCTGAGGCCCGGTTCTTATTCCTGGGCGCGATGTCCGGCTGGCGCCTCGCCATTCCTCACGCTTCCAGATTATAGGCTTCCTCACCGTGTTGCGAAAGGTCAAGGCCCTGTACTTCGTGCTCGGTTTCAACTCTGAGACCTATTACGGAATCAACAATCTTAAGGATGATCAAGGTTGCCACGGCCGCCAGCACCCACGCAATGGCCACTGCGATCAGTTGATTGAGGATCTGTCCTGCGTTGCCGTCAATTAGACCCGAAGGAAGCGCGTGCCCCGCCTTGTCTTTGAAGATGGGGTTTATGACGCTCACCGCGAATACTCCGGTGAGCAAAGCGCCCACGGTACCGCCTATGCCGTGCACTCCGAAAGCGTCAAGAGAGTCATCGTAACCCAGCCTGCGCTTTACCGTCGAAACCATTAGGAAGCATACGATGCCAGCGATGAAGCCGATGGCGAGCGAAGACATCGGGCCTACAAAGCCTGACGCGGGCGTGATGGCAACCAGTCCCGCGACGGCGCCGGAGATAGCCCCCAGCGCGCTCGGCTTTCCATTCCGGATCCATTCTGCTCCAATCCAACCGAGCACCGCCGCCGCGGCGCCAAGCTGAGTTGCGAGAAACGCGCTGCTGGCAAGGCTTCCCGCGCTTAAGGCGCTTCCTGCATTAAAACCAAACCAGCCTACCCAAAGCAAGCAGGCCCCAATCATACTCAGCACTACGCTGTGCGGCGGCATCGGCTCGTGAGGATAGCCAACCCGCTTGCCAAGATAGAGCGCGCAAACCAGCGCCGAGACACCGGACGTAATGTGCACCACCGTTCCGCCTGCGAAGTCGAGGGTTGGGAATACGCCGCCCAGCGACGCATTGAGCAGCCCTCCATCTCCCCACACCATATGAGCCATTGGATCGTAGACGACAATAGACCAGAGAATCATGAAAACCACCATGGCGCTGAATTTCATCCGTTCCGCAAACGCCCCGGTGATTAAGGCGGGAGTGATAATGGCAAACATCAGTTGAAACAGCAGGAAGCTGTTCTGCGGGATGGTCGGCGCGTAAGCTGGATTAGGAGCGGCCCCAACGTGGTGTAGAAAGTGAAAGCCTAAGCCCCCAATGATGCGATTGCCCTCGTGAAAACAGAGGCTGTAGCCGAATAGTACCCACAGCACACTGATAATTGCCATCAAGATAAAGCTCTGCATCATCGTCGAAAGTACGTTCTTTTTGCGTACCAGCCCGCCGTAAAACAGCGCGAGGCCGGGGCCGGTCATTAAGAGAACTAGCGCCGAGCTCACCAGCACCCAGGAATTGTCGCCGGCCGATCTTGCCTCAGCCAGTTGCTGTTTCAAGGCGCTGATCTCGGCCTCGATCTCTGGCTGGACCGCTGTCTGGCCGGAAGCGCCCTGCTCTGCTCGCTGCGGCGCCTGTGCGGAACCGGCTGTGCAACAAGCCAGCGCCACGAACCACACGAAGATCAGCCGGGTAGTCCACTTCAGCATTTATACCCTCCGGTCAAATTTGTACCCTTTGGTTGCAGTCCTGAGAAATAATGTATCATAGCTTCCGCGTATCCAGGGAGGCCAATCAATTGGTTTATGGGCAGAATAAAAGCTATGGAGGCAGGGGCACGGAGGAAAATAGCCGAAGCGGAATTTCATAGGTGGGACTCTTAGCTATGGCACGGCAAATCCTTTATATGGGTGGCTTCGATAGTTCTGGAGTGTGCCACACGATCTGTTGCGAATGGATTAGACAATCACGCGATCTCGGTAATGTGACCAGGGTGCGCGAGCTCGAAAGCCCCCTGACCTGCCGTGCAGACTGGGACCCTGCCACTGGCTGGCGGGCCATCAATGAAACTTACAACCTTCCAGTTGACCATGTGGTTTGGCGTGCGCGCTTCGATTCGGACTGGCTCGCGGATCATTGTGCGAGGATCCATGGATATGCGCTTATTGTGCTCTGGAATGGAGGCATTTACCCTCCAAACAGAACACACGGGCTCGAAGGACACACCGTGGCGCTCAGAAAGCAGCCAGGGAGAATCCAGTATTTTGACCCAAACCTTGGCACGCTCGAGATCGACAACGCCCAGGAACTCGGTTGTTGGCTACGCAACAGCTTGAATGCGCCCGGCGGGCGGTATCCGGGGCTGCGGGGTCGGAGATGCGAGTTGGTTCTAGTCTAATTTTGTTCCGGATTGACCCGGCCGTCTCTTTAATTGGCTCAAAAAGGTTTATGCAGAGGGTGTCACCGGCGCTAGGATTTCGTTCTTCCCTGTACAGGTCTGGTTGCGCCCTGACTCCTTGGCGCGGTAAAGCGCAGCGTCCGCGACGCGGAGAAGGGCTTGATAGTCATCGGAATGGCTTTGGCTCATGACCGCCACGCCGAGGCTGAGCGTAACGGAAATCATCAATCCGGCGGTCTCAACCGGCTGCTCGCCAACGCTATTGCGAAGCCTCTCGGCTTGCTGGGTTCCACTCATCGCTTCCGAATCCGGTAGAACGATGACGAACTCTTCCCCTCCGTAGCGGCCTATCGAGTCATACGAACGAACGGAGGACTGCATTCTCCGGGAGACTTCGCGCAGAACGTCGTCACCTGCCAGATGACCGTAAGTGTCGTTGACAGCCTTGAAGTGGTCGATATCCGCCATAATGACCGCGATCTTGCCTTTGGTCCGCACCATTCTCGCGCATTCACGCTGCAAGATGTCCAAAATCCCAGCGCGGTTCCACACCCCAGTGAGATAGTCGTGCGTGGCTTCTTTACGCAAGGCCTCGTGCGCCGCGATCAACTCAGATTGGAGGTCTAAAATCCGGCTTCCAGTCCGGAGGCGGGCTTGCAATTCTTGGGCGTCAAACGGTTTGGTTAAATAATCGTCAGCTCCCGCTTCTAGCCCAGCGATAATGTCCTCTTTCTGACCCTTCGCCGTGAGCAGCAGAACATATACGTACGTGGAGGATGCTCTTGCCCGCAGACGCCGGACCACTTCCACGCCGTCCATCGAGGGCATCATCCAGTCGAAGATCGCCAGATTTGGACAATCATCGGTCTGGAGCGCATCCCAAGCTTCCTGTCCGTCGCGGGTTACGCGCACGTCGTATCCCCACTTGACGAGGTGTGCCTGCAAAACGCGCCGGGAGACCGGATCATCTTCAGCAATCAGGACGCGCATCGACAAAGCCGCACCTCCCCTGGACAGCCACCCAAATTTCTGGATCATAGTTTATGAATAAGGGTATATAAACTATGATATTACGTCAATGATACCACATTTCATGGTTCAACCTTTCTAGAATTTTGAACACCGGCGGTGGTCGCTCTGCAAATCAGGCGCGTTTTAAACTTTCTGATTCTGGGCCGCCGCGCCGGCGCTTTCATGGCTCGAGTCGAGCACCATTTTCAAGAGCGCCATTCGGACGTATAAGCCGTTCTGCGCCTGCCTGAAGTAGGCCGCGCGCGGGTCCTGGTCAACTTCCATGGCGATCTCATCGATCCGGGGCAAGGGGTGCATGACGATGGCGTCGCGGCGCATCAGGTCCAGGCTTGCCTGGTCGATAATGTAAAGCCCCCTGCATTTCTCATAGTCGCCGATGCGGTCGCCGAATCGTTCCTTCTGCACGCGGGTCTGGTAAACCACGCTAACCTGCGGTAAAACTCTTTCGAGATCACTTCGCTCCTCATAATCCACGCCGTGTTCTCGAAGATAGGCCAGGATATCTTCCTTCATTTTCAAAAGTTCGGGAGCCACGAAATAGATTTTGACGCCACTGAATTTTCCGAGGAGATAGGAGAGAGACCGCACCGTCCGCCCTTGCGCCAGGTCGCCGACCATAGCTACTTGTAAGCCGTCGATTGAACCAATTTCCTTCTGGATGGTGTAGAGATCGAGCAAGGCCTGCGTGGGGTGCTGACCAACACCGTCGCCGGCGTTGATAATCGGAATACGGGAAACGGCGGCGGCGCGCTGCGCCGCACCTACCTCAGAATGGCGGATCACGATGAGGTCGGCGTAGCCGTTGAGAATGCGGATCGTGTCTTCGAGCGTCTCTCCCTTGGATACTGATGAAAACTCCCGCGCGTTTTCCGTGGTAATCACGCGTCCGCCCAGCCGATGCATGGCCGCTTCAAAAGAAAACCGGGTGCGGGTAGAAGATTCATAAAATAAGGTGGCCATGATGCGGTTGTGATAATCGTCGATGCCTCCGTCGCGCGCAACCGCTTCCATTTGGCGGCTCTGCTCAAAAATGGCCAGCAGGGTGGCGCGGTCGAACTGCTGCGCTTCAACAATGTGGTGAAGTTTCATCAAGTATTTTCATCCTTCGCAGGAGTTGAGCTGAAGACGCGATGACAAACCCATGGCGCCACAATCCTCTGCTAACCGGCATAGCCTCTGGGCCATGAGTTGCGGCCTCGTCTCGAAACCATATCGCGCCGCCGTGCGTGGCGTCAACTATCCCAACCGGAAGACAGTTCCCGAACGGGACGGGTGTCTCTCAGCAGGCGCCAAGAGTTGATGCCCACGCTACGGCGGCAAATTCTACTTTCCTGTGTGATAGCGTTGTGAGTTATAGAAGCTCCAGAATGCCGTCTAGCGGAATTGTTACCCAGGAGGGCCGGTTCCTCAGTTCGTAGACAATTTCATACACCGCCTTATCGATCAGAAACACGTTAAGTAGACGTTTGAGCTCCTCGCGGTCTTGGGGAACAAATCCAGCGTTACCGGCGGTCTCAAGATAGGCTTTCAAAAACTGAGCGGAGACCCAAAGTCTCCAAGTGCGGCCCATGGCGTCAAGCAAGGCCATGCGCTCCGGCGCCGCGTCGCCTGCGGCATCTGAAGTCCGTGGAAGAAGGACTGAGCTTGCTGCGTAGTGGAAAGAACGAAACATTCCGGCGACGTCGCGAAGCGGAGACTGTTTGGAGCGGCGTTCGCCAAGCGGCCGCTCCGGCTCACCTTCGAAATCGATAATCACAAAGTCCGTTCCTGTGAAGAGCACCTGTCCGAGATGATAATCTCCATGCACGCGCGTGCGCTCCGCCGTGACCGGGCGCGCGAGAATTTCGCGGCAGCGATCGAAAAGGCGGCCTTTCGAAGAAAGCAAGCGCAGAGCTTTTTCACGCGCCAGCGGCGGTATAAATTCAAGACGCTCCTCTAAGAGGTGGACGGCTTGGCCCGCGAGCCGGGCGGCGTCAGCAGAAAGGGCCTCGCAATCGTGATGCGAAAATGGCTCGGGAGCGAAGCCCGGATCCGAGCGGTTTTCTGACAGCGCGAGATGAAGCTCTGCGGTCCGCTGTCCCAGAAGGGCGGCGGAATCGAGATAACCGCCGATGGCTTCCCGCACGAAGGCCGGCGGCCCGGTGGCCGTCAATTCGAGCAGCGAAGCAGATACCGCCCAATCAATTTCAGGCCGGCCGGCGTTTTTCCCGAAGTATTCTTCGAGGCTCTGAAGTGTATATTTCCACGCATCGCCCTTATTCTCGACGAAGCCCTGAAGGACGGCCAGCATCATCGCGGGCCTGCCCGCCCGGCGGTATTCGATGGAACCGGCCACGGGAGGGGTGTGAGTGAAGCCTGCCTTTTCCGTGAGGAAGCGCCCAATTTCAAAGTCGAGGTTGACGCCTTCTTCGGGACGCCGGAAGAATTTCAGCATCAGCTTGCCGCCGTAGTTGATAGAGGTGTTGCTTTGTTCTACTCTCATCAGCGACGGTTCAAGCCCCACTGGCCCGCTTGGCGGCGCGGCCGTGAGCTTGGAAAATGCGCTGGTGGGCGCCGCCACCAATTCTCCCGCATCCCCTTTCACGGAAACACGCTCCCGGACGCAACTCAGCAGAAACCGCGCGAAAGGCGGGTCTTCCAGCGCGTCCGACAAAACGCAGCCGTGAAATCCGTCATTGGGTTTGATAACAAGCTGAGGCGCCTTCCCGGCTGGCGCAGGCGAAACGTCATGAGGTTGCTCCGCTTTCAGAGGGAGGGCGTACCGCTGGCTGTTTCCAGAAGCATACCGGACGCGCACGAAAAAAAGATATGCGTCGACGACGGTTATACGAAACGAGTCTTCTATTTCGATGGAGTGAAGGGTTTCAGCTTTGCCGGCGAACCACCGCTGGCTCTGAAGAAACGCGGGCAGAGCTTGAGGAAGGGCGCGCCAGAGGCTGTCGAGTTGGCCGTCATCATGCGCTGTCACGGGTGCGGACCTCACCGGTTGGCGGATTTTTAGCAGTCGTTCATGGCGCTTTGCAACACCCGCAAAGCACAAAAAGAGTCCCTCACCCCCAGCCCCTCTCCCCGACGGGGGGAGGGTGGCGAGCCCTTCGGCTCCGCTCCGGGTAAACTACGCGGGATGGGTGAGGGGCAGGTTGCTGAAAAAAACGCCATCTGTCATTCCGAGAAGCGGAAGGCGGCGAAGAATCTCGTAATTTATTAATGACACACAGAAGCAGATTCTTCGCTTCGCTCAGAATGACAGACAACGGGATTTTTTCAATAGTCCCCTGCAGGTTACGACTCCGCGCCACACATCCATACCTTCTTAGAGGTGCGAGATGCCATCATCGTCTTCCTTTTTCTGATCCTCCATAAAGCGTTTTTCGATCAGCCTGCTCGCGGCGTCGCGGCCGCCTAGTCCAAACGCCAGGGCCAGCCCGAACATCACAGCTCCAAAAGCGATGGAAAAAGCGATGAGGATAACGCCGTGCCCCAACCCGACGCGCTCAAGCGCCATCGTGACCGCCAGAATAATAATGAGAAATCTTACGATGCTGCTTAACAGGCGAGGCGAGGGAGAATTGGCGTTGACGGCTGCGAGCAGCGTCGCACGCCCGAAAAAATTGGCGATCAGCACACCCACCAGAAGGATCAAGATGGCCACAAAGATTTGTGGAAGCAGAAGGAAGAACCGGGTGATTTCGTCATTGAGCGCGTTAATGCCCAGGCCGCTGAGCGCAACCAGCGTGAAGGCGATCCACACCACCCAAAACACCAGCCTGCTCAGCAGCTCGGTGGGTGAGGGCAGGGCCGTCTTGGTCAGCAACTGGGTAAAGCCCGCCGTTTCGCAAAGTTGATTGAACCTTACGAAGCCCAGAACGCGCCGCACGATGACTTTTAGAATCCACGCCACGATGCCGCCCACGACGATAATGATGATCATGGCGAGCAGACGCGGCAGGAAATCCGTGAGCATAGAACTCAGGCCCTGCATGGTTTGTGTCAGACTCTTCAGGAGGAGATCTCCCATAAGGCACCTCACGTTTTTGCCGACCAGCCTTCGACGAGAAAAGGCTTCATCCGTTCATATTCCATTTGGAGCGCTTCTCTTCGCTCCCGCAGTTGTTCCAGAGTTGCGCCCCGGTTTTCACGCAGGTACGAACTGATCCGGCCCCGATAAACCGGGGTCAGGGCCTGCAGCAAGTGGTCGCGGTTCATGACCCGGCGATGATAGGAAGCGGCAAATTCGTACACCGTTTTCACCCAAAGCTCATCTGGAAACCAGCAATGGGCCTCTTCGCCTTTCGCCACCTCCAGGACCTCCTGAAGCGTAGACGCGGAGAGGACCTGCTCTAAAATTGAAATGATTTCGTTTGTTCCCTTCTGAAACATCTCAAACATCTTCTTACGATTGACTCGCGCAGGTCCGAGGTCGATTTCCGAAGGGAAGCCAAAGACGGGGACGTCTTGCGATCCAGATTGCTTGGGCCAGAAGGAATCATGCGTCTCGAGCGATTGAAAAAGGGCCCCGACGATGTGTTGAAGGGTCCCGGCCAGATCCTGGCTTGAGTGTTTTACGGAATAGACTTTAGGTCCCAGAAAGGACTGGCAGGCGCGGAAGTTGTTTGCCAATGCCGTCGTCGTCATCCAGACAGGCGCTCCGTCGCGCATAAAGTCTTCCTGCCAGACGTTCTGCGCCAGAAAGTAACTTGCCAGCTTGCCTGAAAACGCGACCTCGTCAGGCGCCGGTTCTTCAATGCGGAACCCATAGGCGGCGCGAACCACCGGTGAGAGAAGGTTGCGGACGAGCAAGCCCTCGAACCGGTGCCGTTGGTAAATGGGTGTCAGAAGGTCGAATCCTTCACGGAAAACCGGCCGCGCTAGGCCGTCAACCCATTCGGGCGCGAGGCTCGTCACGTCGGGTGAAACCACCACGCAGGCTTTGGCCCGGAGCAGGTCTGCCGCCGCCATCGTAAGCCGGAGCGCGCCGGCCTGCCCGCGGCTGGGATGATAGCTCGTAGTCAGCGTCCGCAGGCTGCGCAGGGGGCTCGCAGTGAGATAGCTCCGGAAGTCGCGCACGGAAGCAGATTTGAGGATTTCCTGGGTTCCGTCGCGGGAGCTTGCGTCGGGATTCATCAAGGCCGTTCGCTCGCGCGGAAAATACTTTACAAGCCCAACTTGAATCGCGTTGACGACGTGCTCGATGGTCTGCCGGTTGTTGGAGGTTGGAACGCTCACCAGGACGTCTACTTCACCGGCGGCTGTGAGCTGGCGCAGAAAATCGTCGGAGAGATAGGTGTCCAAATGCCGCTCCAGGGCCCTGCCAGGCGCCAGGCCGTTTGTAAAACTTGTAGCGCAGCGTTCGTAGTTTAACGCTGTGGCTTTTCGGGCTGCCAGGCGTGACCGGGTGTAGAAAGACCGTAGGGTCAGAAAGCGGACCCTGCGCTACAACCGCAGGTCATAATGTACATTCTTTGCAGGCCCCGCAAAGCGCCATGAATGACTGCTAAATTTGCCGCAACTTGAACCAAAAAAACTGATATGGCCCCAGCGTCAAAAGATAGGGGCGCTGGTTGATGCGGGGAAAAGGATTACCGCCGAACATTTCAATCGGGATAAATCCCTCAAACCGCCGGAGGTCCAGTTCAACCGCCTGCGCGGAGCTTGAGAGATTATTCACTACCAGAACTTTGTCTTGCTCCAGCTCACGGATATAGGCCAGCGCCTGATGGTTCTCTGACTTCAGAAACTCAAGTGATCCGCGGCTGAACACGCGGCTGGACTTTCTGATCCGGATGATCCGCTTCATCCAGGAGAGCAGCGAGTTCAGCGAGCGTCTCTGCGATTCTACGTTAATCCCTTGATAGCCGAAAATGGGGTTTGAAACAAGAGGCATGTAGAGAAGCTCGGGGTCGGCCGTTGAAAAACCAGCATTCCAACCGCCATTCCATTGCATTGGCGTCCGCACCCCATTGCGGTCGCCGAGATAAATGTTGTCTCCCATTCCAATCTCATCCCCATAGTAGACGATTGGGCTGCCGGGGAGCGAGAGCAACATGCCGTTGAGCAGCTCGATGCGGCGCCGGTCGTTCTCCATGAGCGGGGCCAGGCGGCGGCGGATGCCCACGTTCACCCGCATGATTCTGTCCTTGGCGTATTCATCGTAGAGATAATCGCGCTCAACGTCGGTGACCATCTCGAGAGTCAGCTCATCATGATTCCGCAGGAAGGTGCCCCACTGGCACGTTTCCGGGATGGGAGGGGTCTGGTCCATGATTTCAATAATAGGCTTGCGATCCTCAAGCCGCACCGCCATAAACATGCGCGGCATGAGGGGGAAATGAAAGGCCACGTGGCATTCATCGCCCTGGCCAAAATAAGCGCGCACGTCGGAGGGCCACTGGTTGGCCTCCGCCAGCAGGAACCTTCCAGGGTAAGCCGCATCGAGCCGGGTCCGCAAAGACCTCAGAATAGCGTGCGTCTCGGGCAGATTTTCACAATTGGTGCCCTCGCGCTCGACCAGATAGGGCACCGCGTCCAGACGGAACCCGTCTACGCCCATATCGAGCCAGAATTTCATCACCCGCCACACTTCTTCGCGCACCTCGGGATTGTCATAGTTCAAGTCCGGCTGGTGGCTGAAAAACCTGTGCCAGTAATACTGTTTGGAAAGTGGCTCCCACCCCCAGTTGGAATGCTCGGTGTCAGTGAAAATGATGCGCGCATCAGAATACTTTTCCGGGGTGTCGCTCCAGACGTACCAGTCGCGGCGCGGGCTGGCGCGTGATTGCCGGGCTTCTTGGAACCACGGATGCTGATCGGAGGTGTGGTTCACAACGAGTTCTGTAAGCACGGCCAAGCCTCGCCGGTGCGCCTCATCTAAAAAACGCTGGAAATCTTCCAGGGTTCCATACGAGGGATGAACATCCGTATAGTTCGCAATGTCGTAGCCATCGTCTTTCAGCGGAGAAGGGTAGAAGGGTAGAAGCCACAGGATCGTGACCCCGAGTTCCTCCAGGTAATCCAGCTTTTCGATGAGCCCCCGAAAGTCGCCAATACCGTCTCCGTTGCTATCTTTAAAGGTCCGCACGTGGACCTCGTAGAAGATCGCGTCCTTGTACCACAGCGGGTCCTCACTGAGCTTCAATTTGTTCTGGCTTGGTGGTGTCATGGCGAAGGGCGGCGATGCCGCTAACCGCACGGGCATTTGGAGTGCGGCAGTGTGCTGTCGTTGTCGCAGAGTCCGTTTTTTGACCCTGCGGTTTTTCTAAAATCGCAAATCTAAAATTCAAAATTGGAAAGGCCGCAGCGTTAAAATATGAACGCTGCGCTACAAAGAAGAACCCCTCCACCTCCGAGAAATCTTCTTCCCTCATACGGGATGGCGGCGCACGTGGAAGAGGTGCGCCGGAATGTTTTTGGGGTCAAGCTGCACGTAGTTCCGCGAACCTTGCCAGAGATAACGGGCATCGGTCAGCAGATCGTGTACTTGATATGGATCGTACGCGCTCAGGCCCAACGATTCTAACGGTAAAGTAACCCACCCGGACTGCGTGTTGTGCGGGTCAAGGTTTACGACCACGAGAACGACATTTGAATTGTCCCCGGTGGATTTCGTATAGGCAATGATCTGGTCATTATCGGTAAAATGGAAGCGTAATCCAAGGTCGCGCTGCAATGCCGGATTTTCCCGGCGCGCCCGATTGACCCGCGCGAGCAGAACGCTCAGATTGCCAGGTTGCTCCAGGTTCCAGTACCGGATCTCGTATTTCTCCGCATTCAGGTACTCTTCCCTTCCAGGGGTGAGCGGAGCGTTCTCACAAAGCTCAAATGCAGGTCCATAAATCCCATAGTTGGCCCCTAGCGTGGCTGCCAGCACCATGCGGACCATAAAGGCTGGCTTCCCGCCCGTTTGCAAATACCCGGTCAAAATATCCGGTGTGTTAGGCCACAGGCTCGGGCGAAAATACTCCTGCATTCCGGTTTGGGTGAGCTCGGTGAAATATTCCGTTAGCTCTTGTTTCGTATTTCGCCAGGCGAAGTAAGTGTAGGACTGGGAAAACCCAATCTTCGCTAGTTGTTTCATGACCTTGGGCCGCGTGAACGCCTCGGCGAGAAAAATCGCTTCGGGAACTTGGAGCTTGACCTCGCGGATCAGCCATTCCCAGAACCGGAAAGGCTTGGTGTGCGGGTTGTCGACGCGGAAGATTCGCATCCCTTGCGCGATCCAGAAAAGTACAACGTCTCGAAGGGCTTCCCAGAGGCTTTTCCAATTTTCGCATTCAAAATTAAGGGGGTAAATGTCTTCGTATTTCTTGGGCGGATTCTCCGCGTATTGTATGGTTCCGTCCGGGCGGTGGAGGAACCATTCGGGATGCTCCTTCACCCAGGGATGATCCGGTGAGCACTGGTAAGCGATATCGAGAGCAAGCTCTATATTGTGCTCGTGGGCCTTGGTCAGAAGCCGGGCAAAATCTTCGATGGTTCCCAATTGCGGGTGGACTGACGTGTGGCCCCCCTCCGCTGCGCCGATCGCCCAGGGGCTCCCCGGGTCTTCCGGCTGGCTGGTGGGCGCGTTGTTCTTTCCCTTCCGGTGAGCGCGGCCGATGGGATGAATGGGAGGAAGGTAGAGCACGTCGAAACCCATGGCGGCGATGTAAGGGAGCCTGCTCTCGCAGTCCGTCAGGGTCCCGTGTTCTCCGGGAACGTTGGCGCAGGAACGCGGAAACATCTCATACCACGCGCTGAAACCCGTCCTCTCGCGGTCCGCCACAACAAGCAGCGGTGGATCGTAGACGGTAGAAGAGCGGCGGTCGGGATACTTGGTGATGGTCGCAGCCAGGTCCTCATCCAAAAGGGCGACGGCGGGAAGCAGTCCTTTCGCAGCTTCGGCTGCGTCTAGAATGCGAGTTCCTTCTTGGGAGCGAAGCTTCTCAGCCACCACCCGTAATGCCGCGGCGTCCTCTTCTGCGCCGGCTCGGGAAGCGCGCTCACTTGCTTGCTCAATCAGCAGAGCGCCGGCGAGTAAATCTGAGGATACCTCCTGGCCTGCGTCAATTTTTTTCGCGAGGTCGCGCCGCCAAGACTTAACGTGATTGATCCACGCTTCAATCGTGTATTCATAGATTCCCTGGCTCACCACGATGAAGTCGGCGGTCCATCGATCATTACCGAGATCGTTCATGGCGATTTCCGACCACGACTCATGATCCCTTTTCCGGTAGCGCAGGACGGCGGTGAGAATGTCGTGCCCATCGGCAAAGATGTCTGCCGTGACGGTGATTTTATCGCCTACAATCCGTTTAATCGGAAAGCGTCCGCCATCAACTTGGGGTTTAACTTGAGTAATGATTACGCGCGGCGGGGACGAGCTCGCCTGAGCGTTTTCGACCTTGGTCAATTCCGCTCTCCTGGATTCGGTGGGATTTCGGAAGCGATGGAGAGCCATGACAGAACTGTGCGTATACGGACTTTCCGGCTGATTTCGTGAGCGCCTGCGATGCGTTTGCCCGAATACAGCTTGCCCGCTCGCATACTGTGATTGTAGCCCACCGGCAGGAGACCGGCAACAGAAGTGGGAAGCGCAGATGCGAGGGCGCCCCTTTCAGTGAGTGCCCTTGCTTTATTTTTTAGAGGAAAACAGTGCGGATGGAATTATAGAACCGTTAGAGCGTCAAAGGAGAGTTAGAGTTATTGAGCAACGGCTTTTACACGACGCCGGGCGGAGGCGCGCTTCTTTTTGGGGGCTACACCTTCTGCGATCTCAAAAATCGCAATGGAAGTAACAAATTTTTTTACACCTGCCGTGTCAAAATCCACAACGGTGCGGCTTTCGTCACGCTCAACAATAGTGCCGCATCCGTATTTCGAGTGTCGAATATATTGACCGGTTTTAAGCGTCATAATGGGCGTCTCCTTTAGAGGTATAAGTCAAGAGAACTCACGAACCGCCAATAGGCTCAGGGGCCAGCAGCTTTTATGCTCAGATCCCGCAGAAACATGGGAGTGCAATTACATTGGGAGAGCTAGAGGTTAATGATTGGGAAACTTGGGTTCGAGGACGGCCCATCCGAGCCGCCCCCGAACGGTTTTAACTAAGCTCGTTCAACGTTATCGGCTTGCAGACCTTTTGGACCTTTCTTAACCTCGAAGCTAACCCTAGCTCCTTCCTCGAGCGAACGATAGCCGTCGCCCTGAATCGCCGAATAGTGGACAAATACGTCATCTCCACTCTCGCGCTGGATAAACCCATAGCCTTTTGCGGCATTAAACCACTTCACAGTTCCTTGTTCCTTCATGCGAAAAAACATCCTTTTAAGTGAATTAGCAATTTATAGACACGGCGACAGCGGGGTAGTCCGAGATTCTGCGGTAAAAAACATCTCAAGGTTGATTTGACCCTGGAGGGTGGGTTTTTACTCACGGAGATGCACGTCTGCACTGCGAACATAAACTGCAAAGATAGAATAACATAATCGCCTAATTTTGGCTATATTCTTTTTATGAATATATTTTAGACGCCGAGACCGCTCACATGCCAGAGCGGTCTCGACCCCGGCGAACTTTTTTCCTTTTATCACAATATCATATTGATATTAAATGACTTAAATGAATATCCGTCTGTCTTTGGCAGGGCGCCAACCGATTGCACGCCGTACATTGCAGTATCCAGCTGGATTTTCTTGCCAAAACTCTGCGGCTTCGCGCCGTAAGGTACTGCCACAGTTTCAGGCATGGCGCTACCATCCTGGCGGCTCGTCCTGGCTTGCGCCGGCCAGAGGCCGGGGTGGTTTTGTAGCGGCGGCCCCTGGCCGCCGGTTTTTAAATAGTAAAGACCGGCGGCGGGGACGCCGCCGCTACAGCACAAAAGCCCCGCGTTTGAAATACGAACGCTAGTCGCCAAAAACACCAAAACGCCCCAAAACGTGAATGAACCGAACCAGGAAAGCCCCGTATTTTGGATTTTAGTCCGATCACGAACCGGACCCAAAGCGGAGAAAACAGCGGTTTTCGACCTCTAAAGCGGAGAAAACTTCCGACTGAAGCCGTAATCACCTTTATTTTGTGCAACATGCCTCATTTTACCGGATCAATCCGGCTATCCCCTTCATATTCAGTCGATTGCAGCGATTTTACAATCATTAGAGTCCGGTTCGTTCCGGTTCGTTCCGGTTTCGACTCTTTGTTTTCAATGACTTGAAAAAAGTAA
>JBOGJY010000570.1:0-10344 GCA_050745325.1 Terriglobia bacterium | reverse complement strand
AACCGGACTCTAATGATTGTAAAATCACTGCAATCGACTGAATATGCAGGGGATAGCCGGATTGATCCGGTACAACGAGGCATATTGCACAAAATAAAGGAGATTGCGGCTTGAGTCGGAGGTTTTCTCCGCTTTGAGCTCAAAAACCGTCATTTTCGCCGCTTTGATCGCCGTATCGTGACCCAAGCCCAAGACGGAAACAGGAGCTTCTCCCGGTTCGGTCCAAACGGGTTTTGGGCTGTAAGGAAGAGCGCCACAACGCGGTTGGGCTGCGGCTCATCGAGGATTTGGTTCAGAGACCTGCCGGAGCTTCTCCAACTGCTCAAAAACTACTCCTGTCAGAGAACCCTTTCCGAATTAGCGCGGCGGCGCCTTGAATGGCTTCGGCGCCCTATTGGCGCGCCCCGGCGCCCTCTCCGCCAGTTGGGGCGATTTCCGGGAGCGCCCATGCGAACAGCACGCCGCCGCTACTGGTCACGATGTATTGGCGTCCATCAAGTTCGTAGGTGATCGGGGAACTTTCGATGTGCGCTCCTGAGCCGGCATGCCAGAGGATTTTTCCATTGCTGGTATTGAGGGCGAGGAAGTTCCCCAGAGCATCGCCGGTGAACGCGAGTCCCGAATCCGTCGTCAACACGCCCGCTCCCGAGCCATGCGGGCCCAGTTGATCGCTCCAACGAATTTTACCGGTTTGATAATCGATGGCTTTCAAGACAGCTTTGCCCCAGACGCCGTAATCAGCGCCTGCCCAGCCAAAGGTACCATCCGCTGATTTCGCAAAGTAAATACCGTAGCTTGGGTGTGCGTCAACAATAAACAGTCCGGTCTTTGGATCAAAGCTTGGGGACCGGTAGTTCGTCAGGCCGCCTTCATCCGGCGCGATAATGCGCCCGTCGGGAGCGGGCTCCTTCTCTGGATTAGGAATGGGGCGGCCTTGCTTATCCACGCCGAGGGACCAGTTCACCGGCCCATACGGAACCGTGAGAAGGCTCTTCCCCGTGGTGCGATCCAGCACGAAAAAGTAGCCGTTGCGTGAAGTCTGCATCAGCATCTTCCGTGGCTTCCCGTGGAAGTTCCCGTCAACAAGCACCGGCGTTTCGACAGCGTCCCAGTCGTGTGTGTCATGCGGAGAGGCTTGAAAAGCCCAAGCGAGCTTCCCCGTATCGGGATTCAGCGCCACAATGCTGCATGTATAAAGGTCGTTTCCAGGGCGCGTCGAGCCATTCAACACCGGAGTTGGATTGCCAGTTCCCCAGAATACGAGATTCAAAGACGGGTCGTAGGTGCCCGTCATCCAGGTGGTGCCTCCAGTGGGAGCGTTCGGCGTCCCTGGAGGCGGTGTGCTATCCCATTGCCATTGCGTCTTGCCTGTCTCCGGATCAATGGATCGTATGAACCCTTGCAGATTGTCGAAATCGCCCGAAACTCCGACCAGCACGTGGTTGCTCACGATCAGCGGCGCCATCGACGTCCAATAGCCTTTGGTGTAATCCGCGACCATCACAATCCAGCGCACCGTTCCGTCTTTGGCGTTAAGAGACACGAGGCGCCCGTCCGGACTCATGAAGAAAAGCCAGTCCTTGTACATGCCAACGCCGCGATTGCCGATATGGGATCCTTTGTTCGGCGGGTAAGTGTAATGCCAAATCGGGTGACCCGAACGCGCATCCACGGCCCAGACATTGTCGGGCACGGTGAAATACAAGATGCCATCGACCTCCAGCGGAGAGGATTTGATCTCGGCGCTCTGGTTGGTCTGAAACGCCCAGGCAAGGCCGAGTTCCCCCACGTTCTCTGGAGTGATCCCGGTTAAGTGGCTATGCCGTTCGCCGGAATAATCGCCGTGATAGCCCGGCCAAGCATCGGGTGGCGGATTCAGAAGGGTGGCGGCGTCTACTCCCTGAGCAACAAGCGGGCTGGCGAACGCAAGCAAAATGACTGCGCTTAGGGCCAGGGAAAATGCATTGGGCAGAAGTTTCATATTCAATCGGACCTTTTCCATCGAATCGTTTAAAGTGTGGCGCAGGGCCTGAGCCGCCTACCGCAGCGTCTGCAAATAAGCCATCAAATTATGGATGTCAGCGTCGGTATACTTGCCGAGGAGATCCACGTGAGCCTCAACCGGTGAGTTGATTGTATATTTCACGCTGCTTACGGGCCAAGAGCGATAATACCCGGCTGCATCGCGCAGCCCAACCGTAAATTCGTCCAGGTATGCGAGAGTACCCGTTACGGTTTTGCCGGAGGGAAGCGTGACGCTGACTGTGGAGCGGGCGCCGCGGGGATAAAGCATGATCTCCTCAAGTTTCAGCCCTTGGTACCGCGACGCAATGCCCGCGAGGTCGCCGGCAGCCGAGTGGCAAGTCGAGCATTTCCCTGCGCCGTTGAAGTACCGCTTGCCCGCCTCGGCGTCGCCAGTTTGAAGGTCAGCGGCGTCAACCCCTCTGCGGCCGCCTTGCTGCGCCTCGGCTTTAGTCCTCTGGGTGTGGATGAATGCAACCAATGCGTCAATCTGCGTCTCGGAAAGGCTAAAAGCGGGCATACCCTTATTGGGCCGTCCATTCCGCACCACGGGGCCGATGTTGTCTCCATTAACATCGGTGGCGACCAGCTTTGAGCGCGTAAGGTCCGGTCCGGTTTCTCCCCCCTCTGCATCCCGGCCGTGACAAAAGGCGCAATGCTGTATAAAAAGTGAGCTCCCGGCTTCGACCAGCGCCGGCGAAAAAGCCGGCGGAGAAGATTGAACTGTAAGGCTCCCGTTCCGCCTGATGGCGCCCTGCGTCTGAACAGCACGGTTTTGACCCTTTCCAGTGACGCTTTGTCCGCCGGCAAGAGAAACGAGGGTCAGCGCTGCTATTGACGCGAATACACCAATTCGCAAAGCAAAACGGGGAGATTCCACACCGGTCGCTGGAACCGGGCGAACCGGCTCAGCTTGCGCGCAGACCATGCACCTGCCTCCTTCAAATAAAATATGGGTGGCCTTCTTTGGTTAAATAACAGCAGAACACCGGGCAACCCCTCCGGGTTGGTTACGCTATTGAGGATTACAAATTATAGCGCCATCAGTCATTGTAGCAGTGTCGTCGCGCCGCCGGCTTTCGGGCGCTCAGAGCGCCGCTACAGCAAAAGGCCGTCACTATAATTCGTAATCGTCAATAATCAGAAACCAGGCGCAACGGTTTAGCATTAGCCGCTATTTCGGGCAAAACCTAGCACAACACTCAGACGGCCCAGCAGATCGTCAAGTATATCTCGAATTTCCGGCAGGCGGATGTGTCGCCAAGAATGAATAGAGGACAAGGAGGGGTTCAAACCGTAACGGGGAAGTGTGCGTTTAGGCGGCGAGGCCGAAGACCCGATCGATGAAGTGATTCTGCTTTCGAATGCCGCCCATCCTCACCGGCCAAACTTAGCCCTTCCGAATTTGCGCATCATCTCGTAATCTTAAATTGTTCTCCGGGCACAGCCGAACCGCTTGAAGCGCTGTTTGGCCTTGACGCGTTTCTTGATGGCGCGGTGATCATGCTCCAAGATATTGTTCAGGTATTGAACCGGCCGATGACGATAGCGCGGCCCTAGCGCACTTCCTAAGATTTACACACGAGCCTTAATTAGGAGCCCGAACCACGCATGAACTCACAGAGCCAACCCATCGTTCAAATCTCTCTTGACCTTACCTCGATTGACGACGCGCTTGATCACGCCCACAAAGCAGTGCGCGCAGGCGTTGACTGGCTGGAAGCAGGGACGCCCCTGATACTTGCCGAAGGCTTGCGCTGCGTCAAAGCATTGCGGATGGAATTTCCGGAACACCCCATCGTGGCGGACCTGAAGACGATGGATGGGGGATACCTCGAGGCGGAAATGATGGCCAAGGCTGGGGCCACGCACGTAGTGGTGATGGCCCGCGCCCACCCGGCGACTATCAAAACCGTGGTGAAAGCCGGCCGCGATTACGGGGTAAAGGTGATGGGAGATGACCTTGGCTGCCGCGATAAGGCGAGTGCGGCGCTCGCCATGCAGGAATTGGGCGTTGATTACATCGTGCATCACGTGGGGTACGATGAGCGGCGTGATCCCGAGGTGATCGCCTCTCACCGCGGCCGGGCGCCCAGTCCGCTCGATGAGCTAACCTCCGTCGTGTCGTCCGTCCGGATTCCTGTGCAGGCCGTAGGTGGTCTCTCCGTCGCAGACGTAATTCGGTTGCCAGAATATGGTGTGCGCCACCTTGTGCTCGGCGCGCCGCTGACCGTGGATGCGGACGCGTTCAAATCGCCTTCACACGATATCGAGGGCCTGCTCCGTGAGATCATAGAAGAGCTGCACCGCCGCAAATGAGGGATGCGAGCCTGACGGGAAATTATGTCGTCGCTGAGCGCAGCGAAGGACCTGCAGTTGCGCCACCCCGGCAGATGTAGCGCAGAGTTTTGCATTTAAAACTCTGCGGTTTTTCGGTGGTCCGGGCAAAAATGCCGCAGAGTTTTAAATGCAAAACTCTACGCTTCCTGCTTCTGTATAGCGGCGGACAAAACATATGCCAGATCAAAACCTTAAGAACCAGGTAGCGCTTGTTACCGGGTCGTCGCAGGGCATTGGCGCGGGGATCGCTAAGGCGCTTGCCGCGCACGGCGCCCGAGTGGTGATTCATGGCTTGAAGGAAGGCAGCGGCGCTGCGGTTGTGGAGGCCGTTCGTGAGACGGGCGGCGAGGCATTCGCGGTTGAGGGCAATCTTAAAGACGCGGATTTCTGCCGGCGTCTTATGGCCGAAACGATTGGGCATTTTGGACGGATCGACATTTTAGTGAACAACGCCGCCGTAGTGCACCGGTCCGATATCGAGCACAACACGCTGGAACTTTGGGACGAGGTGCTGGCCACCAATTTGCGTGCGCCGTTTATTTTGTGTCAGAAGGCGGTCGAGGACATGAAGCTGCGCCTCGCGGGATGCATCATTAATATCGGGTCAGTGAACGCGTACATGGGGCTGCCGAAACTTTTGGCCTACTCGTCTTCCAAGGGCGGGCTGATGACGTTCACCAAGAACCTATCGAACTATTTGACAAGATACCGCATCCGGGTAAACCAGATTAATCCAGGATGGGTGTTGACAGAGGGAGAGCACTACGTCGAGTCGGTCGTGGAGGGCCGGGGCGAGAACTGGCTGGAGGATGCGCTCAAAAGCCGTCCCTTTGGCCGCATGGTGCTACCCGCGGATATAGCCCACGCCGCCCTCTTCTTCGCCACGGCGGAGCTCATCACCGGCGCCGTGCTCGACTATGAGCAGATTCCTGTAGGAGCCTTGCCAGAATTGTAGTGGCCAACTGGTTACTGAAATACCCTGAGCCGTCATACGGAGCGGAGCGAAGCCCCGGCATGCCGTGTGGAAAATCGAAACGCAAAGCATAAGCGCCAAAAAGGCGTTTTCAGCCATCCGCCAAAGGATCTTCATGAAGCTTGCAGCGTTCCCAAAATGTTTTATGGACCAACTCGTTGTCGACCACACCATGACCGTGTTCGATTGGATTGAAATGGCGGCGGACCTACCCGTCGACGGACTTGAGATGTACAGCGGCTTTCTTGAAAGCTTTGAACCAGCGTATATCGAGCGCGTCCGCCGTGCGATAGAGCGCCGGGGCCTCGAGATGCCCATGTTCTGTTGCTCACCGGATTTCACGTCGCCTGACGCAGAGGAACGCAGACGGCAGATCGAGACCGAAAAGAAAATGATTGACGCCACTGCCGCGCTCGGCGGCGGCTTCTGCCGGGCGCTTTCCGGACAGCGCCGTCCTGAAGTATCAAGGGCGCAAGGCGTTAAGTGGGTTGCGGAATGCCTGCAGGAGCTCACCGGATACGCGGCGCAAAAGAATGTGATTCTCGCCCTGGAGAACCATTACAAAGACAACTACTGGCGCCACCCGGAATTCGCTCAGAAGAGCGATGTGTTTATCGAAATTCTCAGCGAGGTTGACTCGCCATGGCTTGGCGCGCAGTTTGATCCGTCCAATACGATTCTTGCCGGTGAAGACCCGATCGATCTCTTGCACAAAATCAAGCGCCGCGTAGTTACTATGCACGCGAGCGACCGGCGTCTGAAACCCGGCCATACCATGGAAGAACTTCGGCGCTCGGAGGATTCCGTGGGATACGCCGCGATTCTTTCCCACGGCGTGATCGGAAGCGGCCTGAACGATTTCTCCAAGATATTTTTTATTCTGAGGAGCGTGGGATTCGACGGCTGGGTTTCAATCGAAGACGGCGTGAACGGCTTCGACGAGATCAGAAAGTCGGCGGAATTCCTGACGCCCTTCATTCGCGGCTCCTGACGCGGCCAGGCAGCTTCTTCGCTGTCGCAAGAAGATATGAAACGAGGATAGCCCCAATACTCTTCACTTAAGCAGGATATTGCTGCGGAACGACCTATGCAGGCGTCTGTCATTCTGAGCGCAGCGAAGAATCTGCTTTTTCCAGGGATATACAAGCAGGTCCTTCGCTGCGCTCAGGATGACAGGCAAATTTACTGCAGCGGAAGGACGCGCTGAGCTTAAGTGAACAGTATTGAGGCTAGGCGGATCTTATGGATACTCAGTCACGTCGCAAACAACCCGCATTGCACAATGCAATGTGGCCGGGAGTGGTCGGCAAAGGAGCCGGTTCTGAACCCTGCATAGACCTTGACACGATGCTGGGTCTCACTGCCGCGGCGGATGTGGAGGGCGTGAAATTCGACGGAGTTGATTTGTTCTTGTCGAACCCGCACGTTGACATTGATTCGAGCGATGATGACCTGAGGCGGCTTTCCGACAAGATCGCTTCTTTCAACCTGGTTGCAGGCTCGCTGGTTGCTCCAGTGTGGGGAGCCACGGGTGGCGGCTCTGCTATGGGCGCCGAAGACGAGCGGAAACGGTTTCTTGAACAAGTCAGGAAGGCTTGCCGCATCGGTCATAGGCTGCGCGATTTAGGCATCAGGCCCTATGGCGTCATTCGTATCGATTCCGCAGCCACCGTTACGGAATGGATGGCGGATCCGGAAGCAAATACGAAACGCCTTGCGGACACGTTTCGTCAGGCATGCAATATAGCTGACGATTATGGAGAGAGGTTAGCCGCCGAAGGTGAGATTTGTTGGGGCGGCATGCACAGTTGGAGGCGTGTGGCGCAGCTCCTTGACCTTGTCGATCGCCGTAAAACACTTGGTTTTCAGGCTGACATGGCTCACACGCTGCTGTTCACTCTCGGCTATAACGCTCCTGCGGACCGGCTTCTGCCGGAACACTTTGATTGGAGCCAGTCCGGCCAGTTCGAAGGGGCTTTGCGAGTGTTAACCAACGCGCTTCGCCCGTTGACCATCGATCTCCACATCGCTCAAAACGATGGCACGGTGAAAGGGTCAGGTTCGCATGATAAGACTGGACGCCATTGCCTTCCGAACGACCCCAACGGCAAACTCAACATTGTCCGCGACGCGGGCTACTGGATGCGAGACGACCGAGGCGAGCCGACTCGCGCTTTCCACCATATCTGTTGGGACGGCTGTATGTTCCCCAACCGCGTGATGACCGACCAAAAGATCTGGCGCGACATCCTTGCCACGATGATCGCCGTCCGCGAGGCGCACGGCTGGTATTGAGTTTTCCCCGCGCCGCGCCTGGCAGAACAGGAGCGATATGAGCAAAGCACGATTAAATATAGGCATCGTCGGGTACGGTTTTATGGGTAGAGCCCATTCAAACGCCTTCCGCAAAGCGCCCAACTTTTTCGATGTTCCATACGAACCTGCGCTGAAAGCAGTTTGCGGACGCAATCGCCCGCGGGCGGAGACATTTCGACAGACCTGGGGCTATGAATCGGTCGAGACGGACTGGCGAAGACTCGTCGAGCGGAAGGATATCGATGTCGTCGACATCGCAAGTCCCAACGACACGCATGCCGAGGTTGCAATCGCCGCCGCTCAGGCGGGCAAGGCGGTTCTCTGCGAAAAGCCGCTGGGCCGGAACGCCGCCGAATCAAAGTCCATCGTGGAAGCCGCTGAGAAAGCGCGAGCGCCGAATATGGTCTGGTACAACTATCGCCGGGCGCCTGCGGTTATTCTCGCCAAAGAATTGATTAGCGAGGGCCGGCTTGGCCGCATCTTTCACTACCGCGCTAAATTCCTTCAGGATTGGACGATTTCCAAAGATCTGCCCCAAGGAGGCGAATCGCTATGGCGTCTCGATGTCCGGGTGGCCGGGAGCGGCGTCACCGGAGACCTGCTCGCTCACTGCGTCGATACGGCCCTCTGGCTCAACGGCTCTATTGACTCGGTCACTGCGGTCACCGAAACCTTCATCAAAGAACGCAAACATAACCTTACGGGTGAAGTCGAGAAGGTCGGGATAGATGACGCGAGCGCGTTTCTGGCGCGGTTCACGAACGGTTCGTTGGGTATGTTCGAAGCCACCCGCTACGCGCGCGGACACAAGGCCCTATGCACATTCGAAATTAACGGAGAAGACGCTTCGATCATTTGGGACCTTCAGGATCTCCACCGATTGCAATATTATGACCATCGCGACGAAGGAAGACTTCGTGGTTGGCGCTCGATCCATGTTACGGACAGTGATCATCCCTACATGAAGCACTGGTGGGTGCCCGGGCTGCAGATCGGGTACGAACACACATTTGTTCATCAGGCGGCGGATTTTTTGTGTGGATTGGCCAATGGAAGCGTACCCGGGCCGAGTTTTCGCGATGGGTTGGCAACAGATTATGTGACCGACGCTGTATTGACCTCAGCAAAGAATGGCCGCTGGGAGAAGGTACCCAGCCCGTGACAGTTGGAACAACACGGTATCCCTTCATTTTCACTTTCCCTCGGTCATGTTTTCGAAGATGAAGAGGCCCGATTTTCCCGCCACAATGATGTCGAGGTCACCATCGCCGTCGATATCCACGACCGGGATCTGCATCCCCGCTCCGGTGCGGGAGCCATAGTCGAGAATGTGCCTTCTCCACTTTGATCCTTCGGCGTTGATCGCTTCATACCAGTAGACCCCGAGCGGCTCATTCGCGCCTGGGTCGTGCTCGTGCGCGTAGTAACGTTTACCGGTGATCAACTCGGGCCGCCCGTCGCCATTTAAGTCAGCTAGCGTCAATGCGTGCGACTGCGACCAGCCGTCGTCAATGAGATGCTTAACCCAGGTGCGCCTTCCGGCGGAATCCTTCTTCTGCTCGTACCAGAAGATCCCGTAGCCGTGTCCCAGGCTGGTTACCAAATCAGGCGCTCCGTCACCATTCACATCCGCTGCATAAATGAATCCGGTGGCCCCCAGATCGAACTCCTCATGGAAAGTCCATTGGCCGTTCCTCGGGTCAGCAGGAGCTTCGAACCAACCTTTGGGAGTAATGATGTCGGTTTTCCCGTCGCCATTGACGTCGCCCGCGCCGATCCCGTGCCCATAACTCCTCGAGCTGATTTCGTGCTTCACCCACGGATCGGCCGCTCCTTTGCCCGACAACTCATACCAGGTTAAAGGAAAACTTTGCTTGCCGAATTGGGGCAGGAGTTGCAGGGGCTTTCCGGTGTTGAGAATGTCGACCAGAAAGGCGAACTCCACCGCAGACTGAGTCTCCATGATGTGCTCGCGCCAAGGGCCGCCTGACGCGCCTGGGTTCTCCCACCAGGTAAGAGGCTTGGACCAGTAGGAACAGCTTACGACGTCGGGATAGCCGTCCCCGTTCACGTCAATCGCCAGATCGCTTAAGTCTTCCAGGTAAAAGTTGGTGTAGGGAAGATCACGAAATTTGTGTTTAATAAAGCGGGGTCCCGATCCGGGCTGTGAAGCAAGTTGTTCGTACCAGTTCTCTCCCGAGATGATATCCAGCCGGCCGTCGCGATTCATGTCCACCACCGTGACAGTTTCGCTCACACCCAGATCGAGCGTATGCTTTCGAAACGGGATTGCATCATCGCCCGCTATAACACTGTCGAGGGGGAGTGTGAGGCTGGCGTCCATCCGCCCATGCGTGTCGATTGACGAACCCGCAACCTCCCGCGCTAACACGCTTCTACTCTGGAGGCCGGCGACCGCTACAGGGACGCCCGTAGCCATCGACTTGAGGAATCGCCTCCTCGGGCTGTTTTTGCTCTGACTCATAACTGCGACCTCTTTTGTTGTAGCGGCGGCCTCTGGCCGCCGGTCTTTATATTATTAAAAACCGGCGGCGGGGACGCCGCCGCTACAGGGCAAAAACGGTGTTTTTGACGTAAAAACCGGCCAGCAAACCGGACTCAAGCCGCAATCGCCTTTATTTTGTGCAATATGCCTCATTGTACCGGATCGATCCGGCTATCCCTTTCATATT
>JBOGJY010000569.1:0-3892 GCA_050745325.1 Terriglobia bacterium | reverse complement strand
TATCGGAATCCTAACCGGCTGGTTAACGTGGCAGAAAGCGGCGCGCTCTTTCCGCGCTCCCCCCTTTCGTATCCTGACTACCTGGACTGGAAGAGACTCAACAAAGTCTTCAGTTCGATGGACGTATGGGCTGGAACCGGTTATCTCCTGAAAATCCCCGCCGGTACACTACCTATTCCTGCCGCTCGCGTGAGCGATGGCTTCTTTCGGACGCTTGGCGTTACCCCGATGCTTGGACGCGATTTCTATTCTGGCGAGGATTTGCCGGGCGCGCCTCACACCGTCATGCTGAGCTACGCGGCGTGGCAGAGGTGGTTCGGCGGAAGAAAGAATGTAATCGGCCAGCCGGTTACACTCAGCGGCATTTCGTACACCATTATCGGAGTGCTGCCTTGGAGCTTTCAATTCGCTCCTCGAGGGCGGGCGGAGTTCTGGACCACGCTTCAACCTTTGCATCCATGTGAAAAGAGACGAAGCTGCCACGACCTCCACGGCGTAGCGCGGCTCAAGGACGGCGTTTCAGTCCAGACGGCATTAGCCAACATGACGTCGATTGCGGCGCAACTCGAAAAACGGTATCCCGATTCCAATCGCGGCCAGGGCGCAAGCGTGGCGCCGCTTTCCGAAGTGATTGTTGGGAAAATCCGTCCCCTACTCCTGGCGCTGCTGGGGGGCGCCGGGCTGCTGCTGCTGATCGCCTGCGCCAACGTCACCAGCCTGCTGCTCGCGCGCTCCGAGAGCCGCAAGCGGGAGATCGCAGTCCGCGGCGCTCTGGGCGCTTCGCCCGCGCGATTGATCCGGCTGTTTGTGACCGAAGGGTTGGTGTTGGTAGCAATCGGCGGCGTCCTGGGCCTTATTTCCGCCGCATGGGCCATGCGGCTCCTCACCCGGCTTATTCCAACAGACATGATGGCCAACATGCCGTATCTGCAAGGACTCGGCTTGAATCTCCGTGTCGTGGCCTTCGCAGGCGTGGTCTCGCTGCTTGCGGCAGTCCTGTTCTCCATCACCCCCGCCTTGCGTCTATCCTTGTCGGACATGCGGGAAGGCTTGGCGGAAAGCGGTCGCGGTTCTGCGGGAACCTTATGGCGCCGTTTCGGCCCCAACCTTGTGGTGGCGGAATTGGCCATTGCCGTGGTGCTCCTGGTAGGCGCCGGACTGCTCGGCAAGAGCTTTTACCGCCTGCTCCATGTGGACCTGGGGTTCCAGCCCAGCCATTTGGCTACACTCGAGGTCGGGGAGCCGGCGGCCAGCAATGGAGGAAATGACGTGCAAGAGGTCCGGCTGGGGCGGCAGTTGGTGAGCCGCATCGCGAGCCTGCCTGGCGTCAAATCTGTGGGCATCACAAGCGTGCTACCCGTGAGCTTCAATGGCGATACGGACTGGATCAGATTCGTGGGCCGGCCGTACCACGGGGAGCACAACGAAGTGAACGAACGGGATGTGAGCTCCGCCTATTTCACAACCCTCCAGGCAAAGCTATTGCGCGGCCGTTACTTCACCGATGCGGAAGATGAATCAAAACCTCGCGTGGTGATCATTAACCAGGCGCTCGCCAGGAAATACTTTCCGAATCAAGATCCAATCGGCCAGAAAATTGGCGACGACGGCCTGACACCGAAGTCGATTAGAGAAATTATCGGCGTGGTGGACGATATTCGGGATGGCTCGCTCGATTCGGAGATCTGGCCGGCCGAATACATCCCCTTTAACCAGAGCCCTGACACCTATTTCGGTCTCATCGTTCGTACGTCTCAGGCCCCGCGGTCAGTGTTCCCCATGCTCGACGCCGCCATCCATCGGATCGACCCTAACTTCGGTACGATAGGCGAAGCGACCATGAACGAAAGGATCGACGATTCGCAGACAGCCTGGCTGCATCGTTCCTCAGCGTGGCTGGTAGGGGGCTTCGCCGCGCTGGCATTGTTGCTGAGTGTGGTGGGCCTCTACGGAGTGATCGCTTACTCGGTGAGCCAGAGAACGCGCGAGATTGGAATTCGCATGGCGCTGGGCGCGCAGCGTAGTTCGGTGTACCGGCTCATCTTGGGAGAGGCGGCATGGCTGGCTGGCGCGGGAATTGCCGTGGGCCTTATTTGCTCGGTGGCTGCGGCAACGCTGATGCGCGGGCTGCTCTTTGGCACTCAAGCATGGGATGCGCCGACGTTAGCTGCTGTCGCCACTGGGCTCGCCCTCTCGGCGCTCCTGGCCAGCTTTGTCCCGGCGCGCCACGCCGCATCAATCAACCCGGTAGAAGCTCTGCGGGCCGAATAGTGGGGATCGCTTTCGGCAATCTGCGATGCCATGCGCTGTTTCCTCACGCCACGCGCAGGATCAGGCACTTCAGGTAATGTGTTTCAGGGACCGTCAGCAAAATGGGATGATCGCGGGACTGGGTGCGCCGCTCCACCACAAAAACCGTCCGGTGAGCGTCGAGGCCTGCGGCTGCGATCACGTCCAGCAAGTCCGCCTCACTCACGTGGTAGGAACAAGAGCACGTAATCAGAAATCCACCGGGGTTCAGGATTTTTAGCGCCCGCAGGTTCAACTCCTTGTAGGCGCGCAGCGCCGCTTCCTGGTGTGACCGCTGCCGGGCGAACGTGGGCGGATCAAGAACGACAGTGTCAAACCGCGCCCCCTCATGATCAGCCGCTTTGAGAAAATCAAAACAATTTGCCTCGCGCCACTCGACGTTACCAATTTCATTGAGCGCCTGATTGGCTTGGGCCGCCCCGAGCGCCTCGGCAGAGCTATCGATGGCCAAGACGGAGTCGCAACGGGAAGCCATCGTCAGCGCGAATCCGCCGTTGTAACAAAAGCAGTCGAGCGCGCGCCCCCGAGCGTATTCAATCGTGGCGGCGCGATTTTCCCGCTGGTCGAGAAATCCTCCTGTCTTCTGACCGCTCAGCAGATCAAACCGGAATTTGACCCCGTTTTCCGTGACCACGGCCTGATGGTCTTCACCGCTCAGCATTCCCTTGAGCTCAGGCAGCCCCTCGAGCGCGCGAACCGCCACGTCGTTGCGCTCGATGACGGAACGCGCGTGGAACCGCTGCTCCAGCATCTCCACAATCGCCGGCTTGAACCTCTCCATCCCCTGGCTCAGCGTCTGCAGCGCAAAGCACTCACCATAATGGTCGATCACCAGCGAAGGAAGTAAATCGCCTTCAGACGAAACCATCCGGCAAGCCTCAGCCCCCGCTGCGACGCGCTCGCGGTAAGTAAATGCCTGCTGGATGCGGTCGGCGAGAAAATCCCGGTTAAACAACCGCTCTTCCCTGGCAACTAAGCGCAGCGCGATTTGCGACTTACTGCTGTAAAGAGCCTGGCCCCAAAAATGTTTCCGGCGGTCCGTAAGACGCACCACGGCGCCGGGCTCAATGTTTTCCGCTTCCTTCACGTCGCTGCGGTAAATCCACGGATGCCCTGCAGCGATGCGGTCAATCGCACGGCTGGTGATTCTGACTTCAGGCTGGCTCATGCAATGACTTTAGCACACCGCGATGAAGCGCTATATTCCTAGGTTTGCGAAGCTCGACGCGGCAGAATCGAATTTGCCGGCGCTATTGGTGGCGTGCGGCGAAGCTTGATAAACTTCTCTCTCCATGTTGATTTCAGAATTTCATTACGAGCTCCCGCCTGAGCTGATTGCCCGGCGGCCCCTCGCGCAGCGTGACGCTTCCCGCCTGCTGTTGCTGCGCCGCGCGGAGCAGACTTTTGAGGACCGATCGTTCGGGGAGCTACCGCAATTGCTCGAACCGCGTGATCTCCTGGTGTTCAACAATACGCGCGTCTTTCCGGCGCGGCTTCTCGGCCGCCGCCGCGGAAGCAAGGCGCAGCCCACAGGCCGCAACAATCCAGGCCTACGCGAGTTTCTGACCGGCGAAGTGGAGTT
>JBOGJY010000568.1:0-7587 GCA_050745325.1 Terriglobia bacterium | reverse complement strand
TGGCCGCTCTGCAAATAGGCGTATTCAAGAAAGGTGAGAGCGTGGATTTGGTAGGTCCGTTCGTTGTCGCGCCCGGATTTTGTCGCCCGCTCCGCCGCCGCTGCGGAGGCAATATTGGAGTGAATTGAATCCTGCCAAAGTCCCAGCCGGGTAAAAATGTGTGAGGGCATGTGTAGGGCGTGCGCCGAATCGGGAGCGATTTTGGCATAGTTGCGCGCTGCGGCAAGACCAAAGGAGGCGAGCCGAGGATCGTCAGAAGCATGAATCAGGTAGTGGTCAACACCGGGATTGCCCGGGTGGGTGGAAAATAATTTGTCCAGGATGGCTATGGCGTGTTTGCGGTTCTGAAGATTGTTGACGCCGTCCTGCGCCAACGCCACCAGCGACAACGCATAAAAGGCTCCCGCATTGACATCGGCAGGCCTACGTTCGTAAAGCTCTTCCATTGCCTTCGAGTAGGCTTCGGTACGGGCGGTTTGGCTCAGCTTGGGATCGTTCTGATAAAACGCCGCTGCGGCCGCAATATATTCGTGCTCACGATCGGTCTCAGCTCCGGCTTTTTGGGCTTTTTCAACGTCTTTGTATCCCTTCTTCAAAGTCGCCGCGTCCGGGAAGTTCCATAGTTGCTGATAGAGCGACATGGCCAATCCCCAATAGGCCATCGCGCAATTCGGGTCTTGCTGGGCTACTTCGCTAAAGGCTTTTCCCGCTTCCTCGTATTGGAATGAGTGCAGCAGCGCCACGCTCATTTCGAAACCTTTCTGGACCTCGGACGAGCACGAAACAGGGAAGCGGACATTTCCAAGATGCCCAACCTTCGCTGCGGTGGGACCCGGGTTGGGCGCCAGACGCTGTGCGGGGCATAGCGTCGAACAGAGCAAGAGCACCGCCGAAAACCCTAGGAACACTTTAGTTTGTCGCATCGCGTATGGCCCCTTTCAGTTGCCCAGCAACTCAATATACCGCCCCACGGCTTCGATACCGCGATAAAAGTTGGCGAGGTGAAATTTCTCGTTCGGGGCGTGGAGGTTGTCATCGGGCAGGCCGTAGCCCATCATGACCACGGGCGCATCGAGATATTTGGCGAAGAGTCCGGCGATGGGTATCGAGCCGCCGGAGCGCATATACACGGTTTTCTCTTTGAATATTTCCTCCATCGCTTGGGCGGCGGTTTTGATGTATCGATTCTCAGTGCTCACTACCGACGCGGGGGACGAGCCGAAAATACGCACGCGAGTTTGAATGCCGGGCGGCGTCAACTTCTTGACTGTGGCGGCAAATTGACGGACCACCTCTTTCGAGTCCATGTCTGGAACCAACCTCATGCTGATCTTCGCTGTGGCCACAGCGGGGATAACGGTCTTGAAACCTTTACCAGTAAAGCCGCCGTGAATGCCGTTAACCTCAAGCGTGGGTCGCGCCCAGAGCCGCTCCAAAACTCCGTAACCTTGCTCGCCTGCGAGCGCAGTTGAACCCACCTCTTTCTTCAGAAACTCATTTTCCTCGAACGGAAGCCGCTTCCAGGCCGCGAGTTCCTTCGCGCCAGGCCTTTTAACGCGCCGGTAAAAACCGGGAATTCGGATTTTGCCGGCGCGGTCCTTCAGGCCAGAGATGATTTCCGAGAGCGCCTGCAAAGGATTGGGCGCCGCTCCACCATAGAGCCCGGAGTGCAAATCGTGCGCCGCGCCTCGCGCCTCAACTTCCGCGCCGACCAAACCACGTAATCCGGTGGTGAGCGTGGGAAGCCCCGGAGCAAACATTTCGGTATCGCAGATTATGGCGGCATCTGCCCGCAGCATTTGGATGTTTTTCGGAACAAAAGCCTCAATGTGCTCGCCCCCAACTTCTTCCTCGCCCTCGATCAGAAACTTGACGTTGATGGGCAGCCGTCCCTCGCTCTTGAGCCATCCTTCGACGGCCTTCAGCAGAATGTACGTCTGGCCTTTGTCATCCGAGGCGCCGCGCGCGTAAATGTTTCCGCCCCGGATGGAAGGTTCAAACGGAGGGGACTTCCATTCGTCAAGCGGGTCAGGCGGCTGAACGTCGTAATGCCCGTAGAAAAGCACCGTTGGCTTGCCGGGGGCGCCGAGCCACTCAGCATAAACAAGAGGATTTTGGCTCGCTCGGCCCTCGATCAACCGGGCGCGGGTCATGCCCATCGCGCGGAACTCGCTCCAGAGGAATTCCGCCGCCCGCCGCACATCGGCCTTGTGTTCAGACAGTGTGCTAATGCTCGGGATTCTGAGCAGGCCGATGAGCCCTTCGAGGAATCGCTCGCGGTTTGTGTGGTAATAATGCCGGGCCGTCATAGAGTTTCCCTTTGTGCGGCAGCGTTATCCTGCCCCCTGATTATCCTCCCGTGCTAGGATAAGCAAAAGCACGCTTGCATCCTGGAGGCCGCCTATGCTGCATTCTGATATGACTGAATCCTCCCGCCGCGCGCGCAGAGGGTTACGGATTCTCATCGCCATCCTCGCCATCTTTTTGTTTACGAGCGCGCCGCCTCGCCCCGGTTTGGCGCAGCAGGCCGGCGCCCGCCCAACGTTCAGCCTCGCCTCAAGCGAGTTCCCTGAGGGCGGATTCATCCCGTCACGCTACACCTGCTCCGGCCAGAATGTTTCTCCCGAGCTGAGATGGAATGATTCCTCTGCCCGCGCCGTTACGTTTGCCGTCATCGTGACTGACCCGGACGCGCCCGCTGGCACGTGGACTCACTGGGTAGCTTATAACTTGCCAGCGGGATCGCGCCAGCTTCCGGATGCCGTCCCCGAAGGCAATCAAATCCAGAGTGGCGGCGTGCAGGGCATGAATGACTTCCACCATGTTGGCTATGGCGGCCCATGCCCGCCGCCGGGAAAACCTCACCGCTATTTCTTCACGCTCTATGCCTTGAATACTCGCTTGGGCTTGAGGCCGGGCGCTACCCGGAACCAAGTGGAACAAGCCATGAAGGGGCACGTGCTCGCGCAAGCGCAATTGATGGGCCTATACGGCCGGTAAACTGCATCGCGGGAAGAAAGACGGATAACCCTCCTCATTTAGGCGGGCTGGCCGAGACGCGGCGCGCCCCACTCATCTGTCGCCTCCCAATTGCAATTGAATCTGGAACTGGTTTCACTTTCCCTTATGACGCCGCCGGTCACGCCGAAGGCAGTCTCAAAACCTCTTGAGGGTTGCTTTGGCCGGACAATCCCACCATAGTCTCGAAATCCTGGTGGTGAAACGTGATTTGCCAGGTAAACCGCCTGAGGGAAAATGACCGTCAGCGCGGCTTTCATAAGCATTTCGCGCTAACATTTCTTTTTGGAGGCAAGATAGGCTGCGACGTTGATTGCAGGTGTTTCCGGCTTGTAGACAGCCAACTCGATGGTTGGATAGTTATCGGCAGGCTTGGAATAGAAAAAGATTCGCTTGACACTCACGCATCCAGGAAGTAATGTTTCGGAACAAGTTCCAAGGGGGAATCAGATAGCCGATGGGGAGGAGTAGTCATGAGAAAGTGTAAAACGATTGAAAAACCGGCCAGCGAAACCTGTAAATCGCTCGCGCCGTCCGTTATCAAGCGGACTGGCTGGCAAGGTTTTCTACGAGGTTTGGTATCCGTGGCGCTTGGGGTTTTTGTGGCTCTGGTTGCGGTGGTGTGCGTGTTCCCGCCTTCTGCGCTGGGTCAAGCGGTGAACGGAAGTGTCGTCGGGACGGTGACCGATTCATCCGGCGCTGTGGTGCCGCATGCAAAAGTGACCATCACGAATTTGGGCACCAACGTCAGCGAGCCGGCGATGACGGACGGGAACGGTTACTATTCTTTTCCCGATCTGCCGCCCAGCACCTACAAAGTCGCGGTGGCAAAACAAGGGTTCACCAGCGTCGTGCGCAGCGGCGTGAGCTTGCTGGTGAATTCGACCATGCGTGTTGACTTCACCCTGAACCCAGGCCAGGTGACGCAGACGGTGACCGTTCAGAGCCGGGTTGCCGAGCTTCAAACCGACACTGCAAAAACCGGAGGCACGCTCACGAGCGTGCAGGCGGAGCAATTACCGCTTGGTACCAACCGCAATTTCCAAAACCTGCTCAACCTGATTCCAGGCTCAACCGGAACCGCCTATAACCACTCGCACTTTTTCAATCCGCAGAACAGCCTCAACTCGGAAGTGAACGGCACCTCGAGTTTGAGCAACAACTTCCAGATTGAGGGCGTGAATGACAACGAGCGCACGGGCTTGCTGCAGGTTTACATCCCGCCCATCGAGGCCATTCAGGATGTGGACGTCACCACGAGCAACTACGACGCGGAGCAGGGAACGGCGCTGGGCGCGGTCGTCAACGTCATCCTGAAGTCGGGCACGAACCAGTTCCACGGTTCTGCTTACGAAATCTATAACGGCCAGGCTCTGAATGCGCGGAACTTTTTTGACCGCGGTGCACAGGGCGCGCTCTTCGTGAAACCCCCAAAGGTTTATAACTATTGGGGTGGCCAGTTCGGCGGCCCCATCCGTAAGGGCAAAACGTTCTTCTTCGTCGACTTTTTGCGGACCGACGATCACGAAGGGCAATTCCAGCGTAATTCAGTGCCCACCGCGGCTGAACGAAGCGGTGACTTCAGCGATCCCACTCTGGATACCATTTATAACCCATTCACGGGAGACATGGCCGACTGTCTCTCCGGCGGGAACAGCAAGTTGTGTGGCACGGGGCGCACACCGTTTGCCGGAAACAACATTTCGGCCGCCATCGACCCGGTTTCAGCGAAGCTCGTCGCGCTGGTGCCGCTGCCCAATACCAACCTGAACGTTTCGGGAAGCGGGCAATATCAAAACAACTACCTCGAAACCACCCGTTATATTCAAGATAACAAGTCGTTCGATGTTAAAATTGATCAGTATCAAGGCCAGAATAATCACATTTCCGGCCGTCTGGGCTACATGAGTCCAACCACGGTTCAGGAGCCCGCTTACGGCCTTGCCGGCGGCCCGGTCGGCGGCGGCTTCGAAGCCACCGGAACGGATTCCACCTACTCAGCCGATATCATCTGGGACCATATCTTTTCGCCTACCTTGATTGTTCAGAACCGCATCGGACTCAACCGGTACCGCAATACCGCCAATCAGACCGACTACGGATCCAAAGCTTCCTCCGATATCGGAGTTCCTGGTGTAAACGTCGACCCTTTCACCAGCGGCTTGACCGGCATTTTTATTCAGAGCACAGTTTCAGACCCGATGGTGGGATACTCGGCCAGCTTGCCCTGGATTCGCTCCGAAACCGATTTCGACTTTGTCAGCAACTGGAACAAGATCATCAACAACCACACATTGAAATGGGGCGTGAATGTTATCCGTCTGCGCGACGACCTTTTACAGGAGCAGACGTTCAGCCCGCGCGGGGCGTGGGACTTCAGACCCAGCCAGACCTCAACTCCAGGCGCCAAGGTGAATTTTGCCAATAACTTTGCCAGCTTCCTCCTCGACGTCCCCGATACGGTGGGCCGCGATCTTCCCGTGGTCTTTCCGGCCTACCGGCAGACACAGCTTTTCCTCTACGTCAACGACAAGTGGCAGACGACTCCCAAGCTGACGTTGAACCTGGGAATGCGCTGGGAATTCTATCCTCCGGCTACGCCTCATTTCCCCGGCGGATTTTCCAACTACGACCCCACCAATAACACGCTGGTGGTGGCGGGTGTAGGGGGCAATCCCCTGAATATTGGGATGCAGTCGCGCTATCACGACTTCGCGCCCCGGTTCGGACTGGCTTATCGGCTATCCGATAAGAACGTGATCCGGGGCGGTTTCGGCATCAGCTATGAGCCGTTCGAAGATAACACCTATGCTTATAACTTCCCGGTAAAGCAGAACAACGCGTTCAACAACCTGAGCAGCTTCGGTCCTGCCCTCTACCCGAATGGCACGCCGGTGACATTTGAGCAGGGGTTCCCTGCGCCTTTGGTTGCATCGGTTCCTTCTAACGGGATCATCCAGGCAAATACGCCTCTCTTGCTCAACCAGAGCTACCAAGTTATCAATTTGCACTATGTTGATCCTTACGTGGAGTCCTGGAATCTGGCTTATGAGCGTTCGCTCCCCGGCAAGTTTGCGCTGGATATCGCCTACGTCGGCAACCGGGGTGTGCATACGCCGGTCCAATACAACCTGAATGCGGTGACGGACCCAGCGGATATCGGACTCGGCGCGGCGGCCCAACCGGAGTACGTGGCCTTCGGGCGGACCGCAAGCACGACCTTGTACTTTGCGGGAGAATCGTCGAACTATAACGCCTTGCAGGTGAAATTTGACCGCCATTTCGCAGGCGGGTTTGCGTTAACGACGGCTTACACCTATGGCAGGGCCCTAAGCTATGCCACAGAAAACGGTGATAACTCCTCTGGGGCAACGTACTACATCAACTTCAACAGAAACTATGCCCGGACGGACTACGATAATACTCACACCTTCGTGCAAAGTTACGTCTGGGACCTGCCGATGGGCAAGGGGCATCGGTTCCTTAACTCTGGGCCGGAAAGCAGAATCCTGGGGGGATGGCAGCTTAGCAGCGTACTCACCTTCAGGACCGGCGGCCCGCTGAATTTTGGCTGCACCTGCCAATCCTTAAACGCGCCGGGGAACGGCCAGTCACCTCAGATCAACGGCCCGTTCCAGAGACTCTACGGCGTGGACACACAGCCCTGGTTCAACACTTCCGTCTTCAGCGACCCCAGCGTCGATTTTAAAACCCCCACGTTCGGCAACCTTGGACCTTATGTTTTCTCCGGTCCTAATTCGTTCTACGTCGATGCGGCGCTCTTCCGCAGCATCCGCATCACCGAGAGATTCAATCTTGAGTTCAGGACGGATTGGTTCAGCGCGCTCAACGACCCGCAGTTTAATAATCCGGGTACAACGTTTGGCAACTCAAGCTTCGGATTGATTACCGGCGCTGGCGGCTCGCGGAGCGTGGACTTTGGTCTGAAATTGAATTTTTAGCAGGCCGAAAACTTCCTCCTCAGCCTGCCTGAACCCCTCACCCACCGCAAGGTGGCGGGTGAGGGGGTTCTTTTTTTGGCGCGGCTCGCGCGCCTTTTTAGCTAGATTTTTGGAAGCTGTCATTCTGAGCGAAGCGAAGAATCTGCTTTTTTTCGAGAGGCCGTCCGGCAGAAGCAGATCCTTCGCTTCGCTCAGGATGACATTGCGTTTGGTTGCGGCTCTGCCGCGCTGCACTACAAGAGGCCATCCCCCCACCACCCCGCGAAACCCTCTCCTGCCCTCGCGCATCTAAGTGAGTGGCGTTGAGGAGTTGGACATGTATAGCATCCTAGTTGACTTCTTTCTAATAGCTCTCATAGCAGCGATCGGGGCGGTCCTTTTCTTCGGTTCGGTTGTTTTATTATTGATCGAGGCAGGATCGCAGGCCATAGCTGGGACGGCGAGGGAGTACGCTCGTGCAGCGGCGAATGTCCGTCTGCAGGAACTCCAACCAGCGCAACTTCAGGCGGAGCGCGCTGTCAGTCGCGCGCAGGTACGAGCCTGAGCGCAGGTGTAGCGGCGGCCTCTGGCCGCCGGTTTTTAAAAGTAAAGACCGGCGGCCAGAGGC
>JBOGJY010000567.1:0-5215 GCA_050745325.1 Terriglobia bacterium | reverse complement strand
GTATTCAAAGAGTCGGTAGGCCACTGCATAAAAGACGATACCCCAGAAGGCCGCGCCGCCAAGAGACCAGTATGCGTATTTAGCTTTTGTTGTCACCCATCCTCCTTCAATATCTGCCTCCTTCAGTGGCATGAGGACGGCGCATATATTTTTTCCGTCACGCCATAGTAGACGCCCTAGCCCAACATAGCCAGCCCCAAAAGTCCAACCGGGACGGGGAAGCAAGCGGATAGCCACGGCACCGGTTTTGTGCCGTGGGATTTTCTCATCCACGAGATGACTCCGGCAAGCGAACATCATCGATCCTCAGCGGGCAACGCCTAACCTCGTTCCTGTCTAGCGCGAAATTATTGTAGCTTGACCAGCGCTATTCTTGCGGTTTGCTCACTAGTTGCTTCCGCACCGGATTCAGGTGCATATAGTCGAACCGTGCAGCGAGTTCTTTCTCGTGGCGCACAAACCGGTCCCAGAACCGATGCTGCCAAACCGGTCCCGAGGCGCGTCTTTTGTCATTCAGCCTCCGGGCCGAAAGCCATTTGATACTCTGCGCCACGCGCGAAATCGTCAGGGGATGGAATGCCCCGATCAGCGCGTGCCCGTGGTCCGGCATCAGTACGTAGCCGCAAAGCAGGAAGCCAAGCCGCCGTCGCGACTCGTCAATGGCCGCCGCTACAAGTTGGAGATCCTCCTCTGCCAGAGGTTCGAGGGCACGGCGGAGATTAACTGTCACAAAGAAGATTCGGTCCGTGATGAGCAGGCGGTGGACGTGTGACACGCTCAATCTTATACGAACTTCGCAGCCACAGCGTACTTTCTATACCGTGAACAAAGGGCCCACGGCACAAAAACGGTGCCGTGGCTACCCGCTCGCAAGATTAGAGAAAGATTAGAAACGTTGATTCTAAAGACTCGCTAGGCTTTCGTTCCGTGAATTCTGTTGCATCGCCGCCTCTCCCCTAGCCGTTGTCTCCAATAATCCCCCCTCTGACGCAGCCCTTAGCATATGCCCCAATATAGCAGAACATGATGAGAATGTTGAGACAAACGAGATAAATGGGATGGTTTTTTCGCCTGATCGCACACATCCCAAAAGCAGGGATGTGTGCGATAAAGAGAAGCTCGCCCCGGAAATTTGATCTATGGGTCATCTCTAAAGGCCGCTCACATCGCAATAGCAGCGATGTACGATGCGCCGCCCGCGCTTTTACACACAAATTTACATCACCTTGCGACGTTTACTGGCTGCCATACCTATCATTACATTTCAGATTCTTCTTTAATTTTTTTTGCTAACTTCTCAATTTTACTTGCTTTATTCACAACGTCCACTGACATAACATTGGGGTTTGAAGCCTGAATTTCCTTCTTTAGCGACTCGATAAGCTCAGAGAGTTTTTCTACATCCTTTTTCGTCTTCTTAAAGTTTTCCTTTACAATAGCGTCTTCTTGCTTTCGCGTGAGCGTAGCTTTGTTATTAGGCTGCGGCTGAGAATCGGCGGACGGAAATGGCGGCTGTGGCGTCTGAGTGGTAATATCGGGCGCTTGAAAACCAGGGAGTGGCGCCGCTGGCGCCGACGAGAGGCAGAATAGGGCAAATAAGGCCGCCCCCAAAAACACAACTAACGCCCATTTACACCGTTTCCTGCCGGATTGCCACAGCATAAAGACGCCTCCTTCAACGGTTGCCCAGTCGGGGATGGATTTCAAACGAGACCAAGAGCGTATCTCAGGCGCGCGTCTGATCTCCGGTCGCACAAGCCGCAAGCGACTTTCCCGGGTCCATCGCGTCGCTCCCTCGCTGAATAGATTGAATAGCGCCCTGTTTATCCACCACAAACGTGACTCGCTTGGCCAGCCGGATCACGGGCATCAGCACCCCGTATTCGCGACAAACCGTGCGGCGATTATCACTAAGAACCGGATAACTAAGTTTCAGTGACTCAGCATACGCCTTGTTTTTTGCCGGGCTATCCACGCTGATGCTGATGACTTGTGCGCTCGATTGATCGAACTTCACAATCTCGTTTTGGTACGTGCTCAATTCCTTGGTGCAGCCCCCCGTAAACGCTTTGATGAAAAAGGCCAGGACGACGTTTTTCTTCCCCAAGTAATCGCTCAGCTTCACGAGATTGCCATTCTGGTCAGGCAGACTGAAATCCGGGGCTTGGTCTCCTACTTTGAGTGGACCGGAATTTGATCTTCCCATAAAACCTCCCGTCATGAGCGCCCCTTCCCGGTTGCGATCGCATCCGCCTCCTCAGCCCTGTTGTTTTGATGTGCATTATAGACCTTCCGCAACGGGGAATCCTCTGATTTTACGTACATCCCGCGGCCCCGTGTTACCCTAGTTCTGTCCGCCGTTATCCATAGCGGCATAAGCTCATTACCATGTTGGGGGGCCGGCAGAGCGTCATGCACATTCCAGATGGCTATTTAAGCCCGTCAACCTGCGCTGCTCTTTACGGCGGCGCGCTGCCCTTTTGGTACGTTGCGCTCAGGCGGGTGAAGGCGCTCTTTCACACCCGGCTGATACCGCTGATCTCCGTGTTCGCAGCCTTCTCATTCGTCATCATGATGTTTAACGTCCCCATCCCTGGCGGCACTACGGCTCATGCGATAGGGGTTGGGATTGCGACGGTCGTGCTCGGACCTTGGGCCTCCACGCTCTCCATTTCGGTTGCGCTTTTTCTCCAGGCGCTGTTCTTCGGCGACGGCGGCATCACCACGCTCGGCGCCAACTGTTTCAACATGGCCATTGTTGGCTCTCTGGTGGCTTATCTCTTTTATCATGCCATTGCAAGGCGCGCCGCGATCACGTCGGCGCGGCGGGTGGTCGCTGCCGCAATGGCCGGCTATCTGGCGATCAACGCCTCGGCGCTGTGCGCGGCGATTGAGCTTGGTTTGCAGCCTCTTCTTTTCAAAAATGCCGCCGGGGCGCCGCTTTACGCGCCTTATCCCTTAAGCATCTCGGTCCCGGCCATGATGATCGGGCACTTGACTTTTGCGGGCGTGGCCGAGCTGGTGATATCAGGCGGAGTGGTAGCGTATCTCCAGCGCACCAACCCTGCCCTGCTCAGCCATACGGCGCCGGGCGTGGCCCCTGCTCATGATAAATCGATAGAAACCGTGGGACGCGATGGATGGCGGACGGCGAGGCCCCTTTGGACCGCTATCGCATTGCTCATGGTTCTTACGCCTTTGGGCATCCTGGCGGCGGGCGCGGCGTGGGGCGAGTGGAGCACCCGGGATTTTTCGAACCCCGCCATGCGACAGAAAATCATGGCGGTATCGGGACGCGTAGCGCCTCCGGCGCAGACTCCGCGCGGCCTCGCGCGATTGTCCGCCGTGTGGACGGCGCCCATTCCAAACTATTCGCCTTCTTTCATCCGGCGGCGCGCCTTTGGCTACATGCTTTCGGCCATGTTCGGCGTTGGCGTCATTATCCTGATTTCTCTCCTCACAGGCTGGCTTGCAGCAAGAATACGCCCGGCGCCGGCCGAAACGGAGAGCGCCGGGACCGGAGAAGTCTAGCCCATGTCTGCTGGCGCCCATTCAAGACAAACCAGAAGCTTTATCGAGCGGACGACGGCGGCTTTTGTCGATGCCCTGGAGCACGCCTTTTACGCCGAAGAACTCGCGCGGAGCAGGGGGTTTCTCCAGCGGCTCGATCCAAGGACGAAGCTGCTCGGGATACTGGCCCTCATGATTACCGTGGTGGCCGTTCATAGCCTCAGAGTCATCGCCGGACTTTTCGCCGTGGCTTTAGTGATGGCCGTGTTATCTCACGTTTCTTTTCGCAGCCTCTTTAAAAGAGTCTGGGTCGCGGTGCTACTTTTTACCGGCGTCATCGCTCTCCCCGCTCTTTTCGTGACTCCTGGCCAGGTCACCGCCACGCTTCCGGCGCTCGGTTGGCCAATCAGCGCCCAAGGTCTGACCAGCGCGGGTTATCTTGTGGCGCGCGCGGAGACCGCGGCGACATTCTGCGTTCTGCTGATTCTCACTACTCCATGGGCGCAAGTCCTTAAGGCGCTTCGCGTGCTCAAAGCGCCCGTTGTTCTCGTGGCCATTCTCGGAATGACGTACCGCTATCTTTTCCTCCTGCTGGAGACGGCTCACGATATGTTTGAAGCGCGGCGGAGCAGGCTAATCGGCAAGCTGAACGGCCCGGACCGTCGCCGCGTAGCTGCTTCCTCGGCGGGCGTCCTCTTATCCAAATCCTTTGAGCTAAGCTCCGATGTATACGCGGCCATGCTCTCAAGGGGGTTTCACGGCGAGGTCTACGCTCTCGATGAATTCGAATCGCGGGCGTTTGACTGGATCATGCTCGGCGCCTGCGCCCTTGTGGTTGCAGCCGCCTTATGGCTAGGAAGGTGAGCGTGGCGGAACCCGCGGCCCCGGTCTTCGAGCTTCGTGACGTCACCTACCGGTATCATCAGGTGAAGGCGCTCGACCGTCTGAGCCTCGCCATTAAGCCCGGTAGCCGCGTTGTCCTGCTCGGCGCGAACGGGTCCGGCAAATCCACGCTGCTGCGCATCCTCGATGGTCTGTGTTTTCCTCAGGAAGGCATTGTGCAGTTTTGCGGCGAACCGCTCACCGAAAAAAGGCTCGCGCGGGACGGCTTTGGCTTCCGCCGCCGGGTGGGACTGGTCTTTCAGAATCCGGACGTTCAGCTTTTTTCTCCCACCGTATTCGACGAGGTTGCCTTCGGTCCGCTCCAGCTTCGGTGGCCCAAAGCGGAAATCCGCCGGCGCATCTCGGAAACGCTCGACGTGATGGAGATCGGTCATCTCCGCGACCGCTCGCCGCACCACTTATCGATGGGCGAAAAAAAGCGCGTCGCCCTGGCGTCGATACTCGTCCTCGATCCGGAAATCCTGCTGCTCGATGAGCCTACCGCCGCGCTCGATCCCAAAAGCGAAAGCCACATGATCGATTTTATGGTACGTTCGAAAGGGGGCGCCAAGACCATCGTCACCGCCACCCACGATCTTGATATTGCCGAAGATATTGCGGACACGTGCTGCGTCTTTCAGGATGGGCGCGTCGTCTCCGAGGGACCGCCCGCGGAAATTCTGAACAATATTCCCTTGCTTGAGCAGAGCAGCCTTCTTCACTCACATCTGCACGCGCACAAATCCGGCACGGTCCATGCTCATCCGCACCTTCATCGCCACGAGCACTGAGATCCGGGTTGTAGCGGCGGCCTCTGGCCGCC
>JBOGJY010000566.1:0-4221 GCA_050745325.1 Terriglobia bacterium | reverse complement strand
TTGTAGCGGCGGCCTCTGGCAGCCGGCTTTTGAACAGTAAAGACCGGCGCTCAGAGAGCGCCGCTACAGCGACCGTTGTCACTATAATATGTAAAGCTCAATAATCTAATACGCTTTGGAAAAATGGGACGGGTTTTCCGCCCACCTGGCAGGGTCAATTGCAAATTACGAAGTAGCAGCGGGCCGGCTTCCGGCGCTGCTCTCGGCGGCCTGGCCCGGCGCCCAAGGCCCACAGGATTCACGCCGCACCAACTGTGTGGGCAATGTAACCAGGCGCGGTGGCAAGTCCGGCCTTGCAATTCGCTTAAGCAGCAATTCCGCCAGTTGCTTGCCGATTTGCTCCGGAAAAACGCGCACCGAAGTCAGCGGCGGATGCAGCGCGGAAGCTTCAGCCGTGTCGTTAAACCCTACAATACTGATGTCATCAGGAATACTCAGCCCGCTATCCTTCACGGCCTTATAGGCGCCTCGGGCCGCAACGTCATCCCCGGCGAAAATCGCGGTGACAGGGTCAGAGCGTTGCAAAATGAGCTTTGTGGCCACATAACCCATTTCTTCATCGTCATCCGAGTTCACCTCGCTCGTGCAAAGACCTAGACCCGCTTCTTCCATTGCCCGCCGGTATCCTTCCCACCTCCTTGAGTACCACGGCACCCGGCAGTTTCCTACAAAAGCGATTTTACGATGGCCCAGCGACAGCAAATATCGCGTCACCTCATACGAGCCGCTGACATCATCAAAGTAGACCGCATTGGTCTGCTGCTGCCGCCAGTCATCCAGCACATTATTGGCAAGGACGACCCAGGGAATGCCCTTCTGCGTCAGCAATTCAAGAAGGTTTCGTGAATTCGTTCCCGCTACGATCACGCCCGAAATAAGCTGCCGCCGCCGGAAAATCTCAGGCAGGTGCAGCTCCTCCCACGGCGCTTTGCTTGAATACCGGAGGGGCAGGAAGAGCAGCCCGTAATCGAGCGTCGCGCAGTATGCCTCAGCGCCCATCAACACCGACGAATGAAAGGGGTGTAGCACAGCGCGGTTGCTCAACAGAAAGGCGATGATGTGGGACCGCTTGCCCTTTTCGAGGTCAAACCCCAGGCGAACGGCGGCCTTGATCACCCGCTCCCGCATTTGCGGAGTCATGCCGGCCCGGCCAGTCATCCGGCGGGAAACGGTCGCCACGCTCACGTTCGCCGCGCGAGCTACGTCCGAGAGTTTAACTTTTCGCTGCCGTCTGTCCATTGCTGTCTTCCCTAGGTGGTGTCGCAGTTTCGGGTGTAGCGGCGGGTTTACCCCGCCATGTTGTGGCGGCATAAAGCCGCCTCTACATCAAACTGAGACACCCCCTTCCCTAAAAACTAAGAGGCTTCCGGCGAGTGTAGAGTTCAGTTCTTCCGTCATCTAAAGCTCGAAATGATGTCACGATAGACCACACAGACCCCTTCTCTCAGGCGCCTCGGCGTCACTACGCTACAACACCCATTTCATGAGTGTCAACACTTTTTCAGTGACCTCCGCAGCATTTGCAGGCCAGAATCAAGCGGCTGAAATCGAATCGCCGCCGGAAGGAGCAATGGGGTCCCTCGAAGAGGTGATATGCCTCCGGGTTATTACTCCTAAGTTAAAGGCCATAAAAGCCGTTAGCCCTCTAGAGGTGAAAGCGTATAACATGCTTCATATCTTCCAATTCAGCGCGCCACGCGCAAAAAGGCCGCGTCCGGACACGTTCCGCGCAAATGAAGCGGTTAATACCCTCTGGACCCTCTGGGCTTTAGGATGATTTTTTTACAAAATTTTTGAAAACTTTTCTTGACACTGCTGTTCCGCGCTGGTAGATTCGTCTTCAGAAACGGCAAGCACAATCGGAGGCGTCTTGAGATCTTTCTTTTAATGGCGCTATTAGTGGGTCTTACATGCTGCGGCGCAGAGATGTGCTCGCTTGGGGGCAGGTATGGATTCAATCCTGTTTGCGTGTAACCTAAGGAGGGAGTTTATGAAAAGGGCCTATGGGATAGCATTGTTCCCGCTGATTGCACTGGCGCTGCTGTTTAATCCAGCCAGTCTAGGGGCGCAGGCGGTGGCTAGCGCGCAGATTCACGGTGTGATTACCGACGCAACCGGCGCAGTCATCCCGAATGCGAAGGTCAGAGTAACGCAAACCGCGACGGGAATGACTCGCACCACCGCGACCAATTCGAGCGGCGCTTACGTCTTGCCCTCGCTGCCCGTAGGTCCGTACACGTTTGAAGTTCAGGCTCCCGGGTTTGAAAATTACATCCAGTCGGGGATTATCCTCGAGGTAGGCAATAACGTCGCGCTGAACGTGGCCATGAAGGTGGGGGCCGTGTCTCAGCAGGTAGCGGTTCAGGCCAATGCGACGATGGTGCAGACTCAAAACACTTCCGTATCCGAAGTGATCGACCAGCGGAGGATGGTCGACCTTCCGCTGAACGGGCGCTTGGCTACGGACCTCATGATCCTCGCCGGCGCGTCTCTCCATTCGCCGGTTACCGGCGACTTCGCATCCAGCAAGAACTACTCAAGCTCTGCCGTCATCTCCGTGGCCGGCGGGCAAGGCAATGGAAACGACTACCTGATGGACGGCGCGGACAATAATGATTCGTTCTCAAACGTCAATCTTCCCTATCCTTTCCCGGACGCGCTACAGGAATTCAGCGTCGAGACCAATGGGCTGTCTGCCCGCTACGGCCTCCACCCCGGCTCGGTGATGAACGTGGTGACCAAGTCGGGGACCAACGGGTTTCACGGCGATCTTTTTGAATTCGTCCGCAACGGTGTATTTAACGCCCGAAGCTGGAACGCGCCCACGCAGGATACCTTGCGCCGTAACCAGTTTGGCGGCACCGTAGGCGGTCCCATCAAGAAAGACAAGCTTTTCTTTTTCTTCGGCTATCAGGGGACGCGGACGCGAACATCTCCACCCAGCACCACCAGCCACGTTCCGACGGCGCAAGTGCTTACTACCGGGGACTTCAGCGCCATCGAATCCGCCACTTGCCAATCAAAGGGCGCGCGCACCATCAAGAATCCGTTCACCGGCCAGACCTTTGCTAACGGCCAGGTGCCCACCAACCTCTTCAACCAGCAGGCGCTAAACCTGCTGAAGTACATTCCTACTTCGAGCGATCCTTGCGGCCAGATCACCTATGGAATTCCAAATCCCAGCGATGAGAACCAGTATCTGGGCCGCGTCGACTGGACCATCAGCTCGAAGCAGAGCTTCTTCGGGCGCTACTTCATTACCAATTACGACGCCCCGCCGTTTTTCGATGGCAAGAACCTGCTGACAACAACGCTTGCCGGCATCAACCAGCGAAGCCAGAACTTTGTGCTCAGCCACACCTATTCCATCAACCCGACGACGGTGAACACAGCGCACGCTTCCTGGTCGCGCCTGCGAGACAACCGGGGTCCGGCGCCCAATTTATTCAATGAGGCGAGCCTTGGAATCGATATCTTTCAGACGGCTCCCATCTTCAGCCAGTTCACCATCAGCAACTACTTCAACGTCGGCACCGGGACCGGCGCTCCGGGCCATTTCAACCGCAATTCGGTGCAGCTCGCCGACGACGTCGATTCCATTCACGGCAAACATCAGATAACGTTCGGCGCCGACTGGATTCACAACCAGTTGAACGAATGGAACGTCTTCCAAGGAAACGGCCCATTCAGCTTTGACGGATCGTGGAGCGGCGACGCGTTAGTCGATCTGATGCTGGGACTCCCCAAGGCCGGCGGCTTCATTCAGGGCGACCCGGAAGCTCAAAACTGGCGCCAGAATTACATTGGCCTCTACCTTCAGGACGACATCCACGTGAATTCGCGCTTCAACTTTCACGCGGGGTTGCGGTGGGAGCCGTACCTGCCTCCTGTGGACGCAGTCGGGCGCGGCAGCTACTTCTCGATGGCTGCTTTCCTTGCCGGCGCGAAGAGCAGCGTTTACACCACATCCCCTGCCGGGCTGCTATTCGTGGGCGATCCAGGCATCCCTCGCGGCTACACCCATCATGAGCTGGCGCAGTTTGACCCGCGCATAGGCTTCGCGTGGGATATCAGTGGAAATGGCAAGCAAACGATCCGCGCGTCTTATGGGATCTTCTACGACACCCCGGAGAACTTTTACGGCGACCGCTATTCCGACGCTCCTCCGTGGGGCAGTTCGATAACCCCCACGATGGGCCCCACGGCCGGCAACCTGACGAA
>JBOGJY010000565.1:0-22227 GCA_050745325.1 Terriglobia bacterium | reverse complement strand
TACAACCACGCCAGGGTTTAGAGCCCCGTCAGGGGCGGAAGAATGTAGCCCAGGGCGGAAGCCCTGGGCTCAGGTCCTCACCCCGTCTTCGGCGCTCCTCTCCCGCGCGGGCGGGAGAGGGAAGGGGGAGAGGGGGACACTGGGCTAACCCACGGCTCGCGCCGTGGGCTATATTCTGCCGCTCCTGCGGAGTTGGCTTATTCAATGAACTTCGGTGACACGACAGTAGCGCCGCGTCCGTATTTCAAACGCTGCGGCGTTTCGTTGGGACAGCCGAAAAGCCGCAGCAGCGTAGCAGCAAGGGTTCCAGCTCAGCGTTACGTTTACAATACCCAGACTCGAACGATAGAATAGAATTCGTAAGCGGCCGTGCCGGGCGCGAGCGATATCAGGGGCGCCGCCTCCGCTTGCTTCAAGCGGTTCGTTAATCCTTCTGCAATCTTTATGGCCGAAATCACAGCGATCTATCCCGGCTCGTTTGACCCGATCACGAACGGGCATCTCGATCTGATTCAGCGCGGCAGCCGGCTGTTTGACCACCTGGTTGTGGCTGTGCTGACAAACATCGAGAAAAAACCGCTCTTTACCGCTTCAGAGCGCGTAGAAATGCTCAGGCAAGTCACCCAAGGGATCACCGGCGTCTCCGTGGATACCTTCAGCGGTCTCTTGGTGGATTACGCGCGCCGTAAAAAGGCGGCGGCGATTCTTCGCGGAGTGCGGGCTTTTTCCGATTATGAATATGAGCTGCAAATGGCGCTGATGAACCGCAAACTCGACGCAACGCTTGAAACCGTCTTCCTCATGCCGGCCGGGGCGTTCCTTTATATCAGCTCGCGGCTGGTGAAGGAAATCGTCCATCACGGAGGTCCCGTGGCGGAACTCGTGCCGCCGCTGGTTGAGGAGAGACTACGCCAAAAATTTCCGGCGGCGGCAGGATAGCCCATTACAAAAGGAGCCGTTTTATTTAGAAAGCGAGGAATGGTCAACATGCAATTCTCTGAACGTATCGACAGAATCTCGGTTTCGCCCACACTGGCTGTGGTGCAAAAAGCAACGAAGCTGAAGGCAAGCGGCATCGACGTGGTAGATTTCGGCGCGGGTGAGCCCGATTTTGCTACGCCCGAGAACGTCAAGCAGGCTGCAATCGAGGCTATCCATCAGAACTTCACCAAATATACGCCTACCGGAGGGACGGCGGAGCTGAAGAAGGCCATCGTCGAACGGCACGCTCAGGATTTCGGCTCCAGCTATAAGCCCGAAGAGTGTCTCGTAACGGTGGGTGGAAAGCAGGCTATTTTCGAAGCGGTCGCGGCCCTCGTGAATCACGGCGACGAGGTGATCCTGCCCGTGCCGTACTGGGTTTCCTATCTCGATATCGTGAACTATGCGGGCGGCAAGCTCGTGTTGCTCGAAACCAACGAAAGGGAGGGATTTGCCATCCGCGCCGCGGCGGTGGAAAAGCTCATCACGCCGAAAACGCGGATTCTGATCGTGAACTCTCCCAGCAACCCCACCGGCGCCGTCGTTCCACCGGAGGAAATGGAGAAACTTCTGGCGCTCGCCGAGCGGCATAATTTCCTGCTTATGTCCGACGAGTGCTACTGCCGTTTCCTTTATGACTCTCACAAGCCCTTTTCGCTGGGCGTTTCGAAAAACCGGGAGAACCTTCTAATCGCAGGATCGCTTTCGAAAACCTATGCGATGACGGGCTGGCGCGTAGGCTTCGCGCTCGGCTCGGAGGCGCTGCTCAAGAAAATGCTCAATTTGCAGAGCCATTCCACATCGAACGCCACCTCGATCGCCCAGAAAGCCGCGGTGGAGGCGCTCAGGGGACCACAAGAATCGGTCGGCCAGATGCTGGCCGAGTATTTGCGCCGGCGCGACCGGATCGTGGCCGGTCTGCGCGCTATCCCTGGGATCGAATGCGTGATGCCGCAAGGGGCATTCTACGTATATCCGAATGTAGGCCAGGTTCTCAATAAGGCTGGCATGGCGGACGCCACAGAACTTGCCGCGCGTCTTCTCGAAGAAGTGCACGTGGCTTTGGTGCCGGGCCCGGCGTTTGGCACCCGCGAGCACGTTCGTATTTCCTACGCCACCTCAACGGAGCGGATTGACGAGGGTTTAAAAAGACTGAATCAATTCATCTCAAAGCTCGTTCCCGCATATGCTCAAGCTCGATAGGCCGCTGCAACTTTCCCCGGTCTTTTTGGAAAAGGTATGGGGGCGGCGCGATCTCGCGCCGCTCTACCCGGAGTATTGGACAACATTTCGCGGCAAAACCGTCCACATTACCCGGCCGCAACGCAAAGGGAAAACGCTGATCGGCGAAGTTTGGCTCACCGGCGCCGACGCAGTTTTTACCAATGGCCCGCTCAGCGGCATGACGCTCGGCGAAGCGTGCCGTCAGCACGGGCGCGAGCTTTGCGGCGATGGAGCGACCGGCGGCCGCTTCCCCATCCTCAGCAAGTTTCTGTTCACCAGCGACTGGCTCTCCGTGCAAGTACATCCAGACGATGACTACGCCCGCAAGCATGAGAATGGCAGCAGGGGCAAGACCGAGATGTGGTACATCATCCAAGCGGAGAAAAACGGCGAGATGATGCTGGGCTTGAACCCTGGGCTCGATTCAGTTTCACTCGGCGCCGCGATGACGGCAGGGAACTGCGCCGGTCTCGTCCAGCGATTTAAGCCGGGCGCAGGCGAGGCCGTTTTTGTTCCTGCAGGAACCGTTCATGCGCTCGGCCCCGGCTTAATCTTGTTCGAAGCTGAGCAGAATTCCGATGTCACTTACCGGCTGGACGACTTTGGCCGTCCTGGCCTTAATGGAAAGCCACGGCCATTGCACCTCGACCAAGCCATTGCCGTGGCCAAGCCTGAAATGCCCGCTCTGCACGATCTTCCCCGGCATGAATTCCGGGAATCATACGGCGAGCGGCGGCTGGTCATGGCGTGCCCGTTTTTTGCGGTGGAGGAGCTTTCGCTGCAGAAAGCCGGAAATTTCACCGGCAATCCGTCCCGGGTCGAAACCTTCGTGGCGCTCTCCGGCGAGGGGCGGGTGGAAACGCCTGAAGGTTGGTACGCCTATCGCACCGGTGACGTTTGGCTCATCCCGCCCGCGACTCCTTCATACCGGTTGATTCCGGAAGTCAAGGGCCGCATTCTGAAATTCTACGTACCAAAGATCGAAGAGGATTTTGTAAAGCCGCTTGCCGAAGCGGGAGTGAGCGCCAGCAGCATCCAGAAGATCGTTTTCCCCTGAAAAGGCCATGCCCCAGAAACCAAGGACTTCCCCGCCCCGCCGGCAAACGCCGCCTCTCGCGCACGCTTACGCCATGATTCTCGCGGGCGGAAGCGGCACGCGTTTCTGGCCGCTCAGCCGGCGCTCGCGGCCAAAACAACTCTTAAAACTCTTCGGGGAGGAATCACTTCTCGCGCAAACTTTGGAGCGCCTTCACGGCCTGGTTCCGCCGGACCGCACTTACGTTTTCACTAACGGGGCGATCCGCGACGCCGTACGGCGCGAGCTGCCGCGCGTGCCCCGCTCGCAGATCATTGCCGAACCCGCCAGCCGCAATACAGCGCCAGCGATTGGCCTCGCTGCATATGAAATTTTGCGCCGTGACCCGCACGGAGTCATGGTGATATTGCCTTCCGACCACATCATCACCAAGCCCAATCTATTCCAGCAGGCGGTTAGCGCCGGATATCAGACGGCGCTGGAAGAAGGGCGGTCGGTAGTCATCGGAATCAAACCTAGCCGACCGGAAACCGGTTTCGGCTACATCCGCTTGGGACCGCAAGAAAAGAATGCTAGAAGCCCCGGTATTTTCCGGGTTGTCCAATTCACCGAAAAGCCTCCCCTCACCACAGCGCGGCGCTACGTCCGTTCGGGGAAGTACCTCTGGAACGCCGGCATGTTCATCTGGAGAGCTTCCACACTGATCGCCAACCTCGAGCGATTCCAACCGCAGATGGCGGCAGCGCTGCGGCGCATTACTGAAGCCGGCGGCGTCCGTTCCGCGAATGCAATGAAGCGCCTGTACCCGCGCCTCGAAAACATCTCCATCGATTACGCGCTGATGGAAAAAGTTCAGAATGTCTCAGCGGTTGCCGCTGACATCGGCTGGAGTGACGTCGGAAGCTGGGCGGCGGCCCACGAATTAAGCCCGCAGGATCGGGAGGGCAACGTAAGGCCCGCGACGGCCCTCATGGTGGACTCGCGGCGGAATATTATTTTATCGTCGCAGAAGTTCGTTGCCGCTGTAGGCGTGCAAGACCTGGTGATTGTTGAGACGGAAGACGCGCTGCTGATCTGCCCGCGAGACCGGTCGCAAGATGTCGGCAAGCTGGTAAAAGAAATCGAGCGGCTCGGACACAAGAAGCTGCTTTGACGGGCAGCGCGGACGCGGCTTTATTAGGTCTGGGCATTATGACTGAAGGCTGATTGCTATTTATGACGCAGGAAATTAAATTCGGCACCGATGGCTGGCGCGGAATCATGGGCGAAGACTTCATTTTCGCCAACGTGCGGCGCGTGGCGGAAGCGATGGCGCGGTATATCAAAAATCAAACCGGCCAAACGTTGATCGTGGGTTATGACGCGCGTTTCCTCTCGCCGGAAAGCGCGCGCATCGCGGCCGGCGTTGCCGCCGAACACGGGATTTCCGCAGTTCTCGCCGACCGTATGACCCCAACTCCGGCCGTGAGCTATTCCGTGGTCGAGCGCAAGGCAGCGGGCGGCGTCATGATCACCGCCAGCCACAATCCCTGCCATTGGAACGGAATCAAGTTCAAAGCCGCTTATGGCGGCTCGGCGGCTCCGGCCATTGTGAAGGAAATCGAAGAGCAACTGGCGAATGATGGCAAGGCAGGTGGTAAAAATGTGGAATCCAAACTTTGCGGACCTGTGGTGACCGCGGACCTTGTCACTCCCTATCTCAATCGTATTGCGAGTATGGTGAATCTGGACCTCATCCGCTCTTCCGGCCTTGGGTTCGTCATTGATCCCATGTACGGCGCGGCGCGCGGGCTGATCGCGCGGTTGTTCGACGAGCATCGAATTCCATGCCGCGAAATCCACGGCGAGCACAACCCGCTATTCCCAGGATTAAACCCCGAGCCCATCGAGCCGCACGTCGAAGACTTGAGAAAAGCCGTGACCGCGGGAAACTACGCCGCCGGTCTTGCAACCGATGGAGACGCCGACCGCGTGGGCGCGATGGACCCAAGCGGTCTGTTCATCGACTCGCACAAGATTTTTTGTATTCTCCTGCGCCATCTGGTGGAGGACCTTGGGCAGCGTGGCGAAGTGGTGCGGACGTTTTCCACCACGACCCTGGTCGACAAGATTGCCCGCAAGCACGGCCTGCCGCTTCACGTAACGCCTATCGGGTTCAAATACGTGTGCGAGTTGATGCTGAAACGCGACGTGCTGATTGGCGGAGAAGAGAGCGGCGGCATCGGCGTTAAAGGCCACCTGCCGGAGCGCGACGGTATTTTGAATTCGCTGCTGCTCGCCGAAGTGATGGCGGAGAAAGGCAAAACGCTGGGAGAGCTTGTAGGAGAACTGAACCGCGAATACGGCCCTCATTCCTACGGGCGCCTTGACCTCGAAATTGACCGTCCCGCCATCGAGCGCACGCTCGGCTTAGTGCGCGAGCGGAAAATAGGAAGCATCGCTGGCCGGACGGTAAAATCCGTAGACGACCTTGACGGTTACAAAATGCTTTTGGGAGATTCTGTCTGGCTGCTGGTGCGCGCCTCCGGCACCGAGAACATGCTGCGCCTCTACGCCGAAGCGCCATCGCCAGAAGAGGTGAAGAGGATGCTGGATGAAATGGCTGCCATCGCTCAAGAACCGGCTTCCCACCCGTGCTAATTAACAGACCTTTTTGCCGGCCGCTCCTCACCCACCGAAGCAGGCGCAGCTTTGCGAACCGCGTCCAGCACGCCATTCACAAAATCCACCGAATCCACACTGGAAAAACGCCGGGCAAGCTCCAAGGCCTCGTTGATGATCACGGCGGGCGGATTCTCCGGAACATGAAGCAGCTCGTAGAGAGCAAGGCGGATGATGTTGCGGTCGACGGCGGCCATGCGTTCCAGCCGCCAATGCTGGGCGTGCGCCCGGGCAAGCGAATCGAGCGCACCCACCTCTTTCACGGCGCCTTCAAACAGTGACCGGGCAAAAGCCGCCGTGTCCGGATCGAGCTTCCGGGGGTCGAGAAAAGTCGAGAGGACCTCGGCGGGCGGATGCTGTCCCATATCCCACTGGAAGAGCATTTGGAGGGCGAGTTCTCTGGCTTTTCTTCGTGAAGGCATAAGGTGGCGATCGATGTAGGGGCGCTGCTTGCTGCGCCCTGGGCTTTATCAGCCCTTTGGTTAACAAACAAGTCGTGGAAAACTCAACCGCCTCACGCAAAGACGCCAAGGCGCAAAGAAAGCGCCAAGCGGGGATCCTTTAATTTCTTTGCGGCTTTTGCAACTTTGCGCCTTTGCAGATGCCTTTTAGTCCCACAGCCTATTTCCCCGTAAACTTTGGCGGGCGTTTTTCGAGGAAGGCGCGCGTGCCCTCTTTCATGTCTTCGGTAGCGCAGCACTGGCCGAAGAGCGCCGCCTCCAGGTTTTCGCCTTCACGCTGAGTGCATTCCATCCCGTGGTGCACGGCTTCAAGGCTATCCCTCACCGCCAGGGGCGCATTCGCCATGATTTTGCGGGCCACGGTTTCGGCAGCCGCAATCAAGTCTTTATCCAGCATCACGCGGTTGACCAGCCCAATGCGGTAAGCTTCCGCCGCGGTAATCGTCTCACCTGTCAGGATGATCTCAAGCGCACGCCCTTTGCCCACCAGCCGCGCCATGCGCTGCGACCCTCCGTAGCCGGGAATCAGACCCAGCTTCACCTCTGGCTGACCGAACCGGGCCGTTTCGGATGCAATGCGCAGCGTGCAAGCCATCGCCAATTCGCAGCCGCCGCCGAGCGCGTAGCCCCGGATGGCGGCAATCACCGGCTTGCCCAGGTTTTCAATCCGCCGGAACAGGCGCTGGCCGCGCCGGGCGGCGTCTCGGCCCGAATTTGCGTCGCACGCCGCCAACTCCGCCACATCCGCTCCCGCGGCAAAAGCCCGTTCGCCCGACCCGGTCAGGATGACGGCGCGCACACTGGAATCGCTCTTGACGGCGTCAAAACAGGCTTCCAGCTCGCCGAGCGCCACCTGGTTAAGCGCGTTCAATTTCTCCGGCCGGTTCAGGGTGATATAAGCCAGCCCCTCGCGTGTTTCGCAAAGCAGAGTCCGGTAGTTCATGATTCGCTATCGATTCTAATGCCTTGTTGCGGTGGGTTCATCCCGCCATACCTCGTATAACCGGAACCTCGTTTGGCGGCGTAAAGCCGCCTCTACAAAGGATCATCAGCCATCGGTCAAAGCTTCCGGGCCACGATTCTCAACCGGCGGCAGTCGAGGCGCCAGGAACCCTCTTGAAAGAGAACCGGACGTAGTATCCTCTCAACGTTTTCCACGAAAGCGTCCTGCTTCTGCGGAGGGACGTGCGAATAAAAACTGCCCGCGAACATCTTGATCCAGTTACGCATACCAGCCTCTCCATCGTCAAGCGGCGTCGGACGGTCAAACAGCGCCGCGAACGTCACCTCGAGACCGTTCTGTTCCAAAAGCGCGCTGTACTCGGAAATACCGGGGAAATACCACGGGTTTGGGTCGCGCTTCGGATGGCAGCCGATGGAGTCGAGCGCGGCATAAAAACCGCTGACGAGCTTTTCGACATTGCCCTTTCCTCCGAATTCCGCCACGAAGCGGCCGCCCGGCTTGAGCGCGGCGCGCACGCACTCGACGACGCTGCGGGCCTCCGTGACCCAATGCAATGCGGCGTTGGAAAACACCGCGTCGAAAGGCTCGTCAAAGTGGAAGTCGCGGGAGTCGGCCACCGTGAACCGGAGATCGGGGTAATTCTTTCGCGCCTCCTCGATCATGGAGCGCGAGCTATCGAGACCTATCACCTGCGCCCCCGCAGCGGCGATTTTCGCGGTGAGATGGCCGGTGCCGCACCCAATGTCGAGAATTCGCTCCCCGCGCTCTGGCTTGAGCAATTCGAGCAGGTCCGCTCCGAACTGCCACACGAATGCGTGCTTCGTATCATACAGTTGGGCATTCCAGTCCGTGGACATGATCTAACTCTACCGCATTTGGGTAAGCAACGGGAAACGCGAGTGGGGCGCCTGTTAAAGGGATACGGTAGCTCGTCGGCTGAAAAATGTTTGGCTGGATGGCTCACGCCTACTTGCCGAGGATGGTGTCGATGCCTGAGAGCACCAAGGTTAGTTTCGACCGTGGCAGCTTGCCCGCGCGTTCAGTGAGGAATGTCTTGTCGATGGTTACAATTTGGGAGACATTGGCCACGGATTCTTTGGGCAGCCCGGTAAGGTGCGCTGGAAGGTGGGCATTTCCCGGCGCGGTGGCCCATTTCAGATTGCTGGTCAGCGGAACACAGACGACAGTAGCAATTCGGCTCTGGTTCAAAGCATCACCTTGCACAATGACCACCGGCCTTCGGAACCCCGGACCAGAGCCTGCCGGTGTAGGGAGATCGGCCCACCAAATCTCCCCTTGTGCGATTACCACTCGCTTCGCTCCAAAACGCGCCGCGAGGCGGAAGAAACGAACATATCTTCCGCTTCACCCGTCGAAACGCACGTTTTGTTCATGGCCTCAGTGACCTCGTCCGGCGCGTGGCGCGCCAGATACTCCCTGAGCGCATCGCTGAACAGGCGGCTGCGCGACTTCTTGGTGCGCCGAGCCAAACGCTCCGCTCCCTCGTAAACCTCATCGGGAATCGATACCGCTGTTTTCATACCTTAAGTATAACTTCATAGTCGCCGGAGGGCAACCGAACGATCTCAACAATGTTGGCTCCGCGCCGCTCTTTACCTTCGGGCCTCACTCAAGTTGTTTGGAATGATTGCCCCTCACGCGACCGGCGGAGTGCGGGTGGTTTGTAGCGGCGGCCTCTGTTATTAAAAACCGGCGGCCAGAGGCCGCCGCGACAGCAAGGAAGGCCGGCAAGTTTGACAGATTCGTTCGGGGTTTGTTAGATTTTCAAAGGCTTAGGAAATCACGCGGGTTCGCTCTTTGCTTTCCCCTGCCGGTGAACCAAAACCTTCATGCCTGATCCTCGTTTCATCCGCAACTTCTGCATCGTGGCTCACATCGACCACGGAAAGTCGACCCTTGCCGACCGCCTGCTCGAGCTTACCGGCGCGCTTTCAAAGCGCGAGATGTCGGAGCAAGTGCTCGATTCGATGGACCTTGAACGCGAGCGCGGCATCACCATCAAAGCCCACGCCGTGCGCCTGAACTATACGGCGCGGGATGGGAACGTCTACCAGCTTAACTTGATTGACACTCCGGGGCACGTGGACTTCTCCTACGAAGTTTCACGCAGCCTGTCGGCCTGCGAGGGCGCGCTGCTGGTGGTGGACGCTTCGCAAGGGGTGGAGGCGCAGACCCTGGCCAACGCGCAGCTTGCAATGCACAACAAGCTTGAAATCATTCCGGTGATTAACAAGATTGATCTGCCCGGCGCCGACGTGGACATGACCAAACGGCAGATCGAAAACGCGCTGGCCCTTGACGCCAGCACGGCGCTGCTGATCAGCGCCAAGCAGGGCCTTGGAGTGCCCGAAGTGCTCGAAGCCATTGTCGAGCGCGTTCCGCCGCCCAAAGGTTCGGCCGCGTCGCCCTTGCGCGCGCTCATCTTTGATTCCTGGTACGACAGTTATCGCGGTGTCATTGTGCTGGTGCGCGTGATCGAAGGCAAGCTGGCCATGAACATGAACATCCGGCTGTGGTCAAACGATCAGGTCTATACGGTCGAGGAGCTTGGGATACTTACTCCGAAGCCCGTCCACGTCGATCAGCTTGAGGCGGGCGAGGCGGGCTACTTTTCCGCCAACATCAAAAAGATATCAGACACCCGCATCGGCGATACGATCACCGAAGAGAATCGCCCGGCCGCCGCTCCTCTGCCCGGCTTTGAAGAGATCAAGCCGATGGTCTTTGCCGGACTTTATCCCGTTGAGGCGAGCGAATACGAAACGCTGCGCGACGCGATGGAAAAGCTGCGCTTGAACGACTCCTCCTTCCTTTACGAGCCGGAAAACTCCGCCGCCCTGGGTTTCGGCTTCCGCTGCGGCTTCCTCGGCCTGCTGCACATGGAAATTATCCAGGAGCGCCTGGAGCGTGAGTTCAATCTGAACCTGATCACCACGGCGCCGAGCGTCCGCTACCGCATTACAACTAAGACTGGCGACGGGTTGGCCGTCGACACGCCGAGCAAATTCCCACCCGCCGGCGACATCGCCAAAATCGAAGAGCCGGTGATGAAGGCGATGATCCTCACCCAGGATGAATATCTGGGCGGCATCCTGCAATTGCTCGAAGAAAAGCGGGGGGTGCAGAAGGGCTTCGAATACGTCTCGGAGAAGCGCGTGCTGCTGACCTATGAGCTGCCGCTCAATGAAATCGTGCTGGATTTTTACGACCGCCTAAAGAGTGTTTCACGCGGCTACGCCTCGCTCGACTACCACATGAGCGGCTTCTGGGAATCGGACTTGGTGAAAGTCGATTTGCTTGTCGCGGGCGAAGCCGTGGACGCGCTTTCGTATATATGCCACCGCGAAGACGCCCAGGGCCGTGCGCGTGTGCTCTGCGAAAAAATGCGCAAGCTCATTCCGCGCCAGCTCTTCGAAATAGCCATTCAGGCGAGTATCGGCGCCAAGATTATCGCGCGCGAAAACGTCGCGGCCATCCGCAAGAACGTCCTCGCCAAGTGCTATGGCGGCGATATCTCGCGCAAACGGAAGCTTCTTGAAAAGCAAAAAGAGGGAAAGAAACGGATGAAGCGCGTGGGCCGCGTGGACATTCCTCAAGAAGCGTTTCTCGCCGTCCTGAAGGTGACGGATTGAAAGCCCTCCGCCTTGCCCGTTTCACCCACGCGTTTATCCCGCAAGAGACTTCAGCTTGTTCTGCCCTGTTGCCTAGAATCCCCGGTTAGTAAGAAAATAGAGCGCTCGATCTCAATTCTCCGGAGGAACGCATGGCTGACGAACAAAATGTAAATCAACCCGCTGCAACGGGCAAGCAAGCTCAACCCCTTGCAAGCGCGGCCCGGGAAGACGACGCAATTTACCAAAAGGACCGGCTGGTAGCGCGCGTGTCTCAGCCTGAGATCGATCTGAATGCCGGTGAGGTTCACTTCGACGAGGTTTACAACAGCGATGAGCTGATTCTTGCCGATGAGTGCGAATTCAGGCAATACCGCATCATCGTGCGAAAGATAAAATATGCGACCAATGTTGACCGGAGCGCGCTGCACAAAGGGAGGATATTACGCGGAGTGATGGCGCAAATCACGCCTTAACGCGGCGTACAAAGCAGACGGCCTCACAGGAGCCAAAAGGGAAAAGCGGGAGAGGCACGGTAGGAGGGGGGAACCGTGTTGCCTCTCCCGCTTTTTTTTGGGGGAACACTCTTTTCAAACTGTTTTTAGTTAATACCCAGAGCCGGCATCACCGACTCGGCCTGAAACGCCGTTAGCGCGTCGGTAATGTCATCAAGCAAGCCTCGAACACTTTCCACGCCGGCTTCCGCTGCCCGAATCAAGCCTCGGGCGCATTTTAGACATAGGCAAAAGCCGTGACCATCGGCTACATCCCGGGGGCGGCAACATGCGCACGGCCAATCCCCGCGAGAATGCACCATCAAACCGCCAGAAGACATTGCGTAATCCATCGTAAACCTCCCGTATCACAATTTTTCGTGCATTCGAGAGTCAACTTGCTTCAATCGTTCGGCGTGCTTCGGTGCGTGCTGCGAACTCCAAAAACCACCTGATATGTCTAACCCCGGACGTTGATGCGTATCCTTAACCAAACTAGCCATAAATACCCAGCTACCCAATCCCTATTCAAATAACTTAACTACATATGTATTAGTCCAGTGTTTATCACTTTGTCAAGGGAAAAATACAATTTTGTGAAATTATTTTTACCAACGTGGCGATCTTCCTCTCCGGCACGCTTCCAGCGTGCGGCTATTCAACCGTCCTGGCGCCCAATAGGCGTGCACTTTAGACGAGCTGTCCCCAGGAAGCCCACCATTATAAAGAGTGTCACATTATCGCAATATTATTATTTATCAATAAGTTACAACAACTATCTCAGCATTTCATGATAGCTGCGTAGGCTTTCAAAAGCTCTGCGCTTTCCTTACCCCAGTTCAAATCCGTTTCGATCCGCCGCCGGCCCGTCTGGCCCAGTTGCTCGCGCAGAGCATCCGACTCAAGCAGAGTCAGGATTTGCACAGCGAAATCCGCGGGGTCGTTCGGCCGGGCGTACAAGGCAGCGTCACCCGCGGCGCGGCGGCCTTCGGCCAGATCAAACAGCACCACTGGCCGCCCAAAGGCCATGTATTCGAGGACCTTGTTCATGGTCGATTTATCATTCATGGGGTTCTTCGGGTCGGGCGCGACGCAAACATCCGCGGTCGAGAGGGTGGCGGCAAGGTCGGCGTCTGAAACGCGGCCTGTAAAATGCACCACGGAGCCCAGACCCATTTCCCGAGCGAGCTTTTTAAGCCGCGGCGCCTCGGGCCCGCCACCCATCAACACGAAGCTTGTCTCATCGGTTCCTCGCTTGGCAACCATCAGCCGGATGGATTCCAGCAGTATATCGATTCCCTCTTGCTGCCCCATGACTCCGAGATAAGCGACAAGAAATTTCTTGCCACGCTTTAAGCGCGGGTCGGGCAGCCTGCGGAATAACACGGCCGGGTCCGGCGTGCTGCGAACCACAAACACACGCTCCGGTTTCATCCCGCCGCGATCGAGAGCCACTTCCCGGTACGACTCATTGGTAGCGATCGAGACATCCGCCGTGCGATAGGTCATCCGCTCCGCCAGGCAGACGAGGCGGTAAAAAAGGCCTCTCTTCTTCCCAAACTTCGCTTCAAAAAGCTCGGGATTCAAATCGTGATGGTCGAAGAGAAACCGGACCCCGAAAAGCTTAAAGAAACATGCCACCAGGAAGATCGTATCCGGTGGATTGCAGCCCTGAATGATTCGAAAGTGGGTCCGGCGGTAAACCTTCAGCGCCAGCGCAAATTGCGCGGCCAGCGCCCATGCATACTCCAGCAAATATCCGAGAGGGCCTCGCGCTTCCGGCAGAGAATAACGGTAAACTTCGATCCCTTCAAGTCTTTCGTGAGCCAGGGTGAATTCCCCCCGCTTAGGGCAAATCACCGAAACGTGATAGCCCGCGTCCCTCAGCACGCGAGATTCCTGCCACACGCGGCGATCCATCGGCACAGGCAGGTTCTCGATAATAATGCAGACCGCGGTTGGGTTCGGTGGATTCATCGGGCCATTTTCTGTTCGTCGCTGAACAGTTTGTTGAAAAATCCGGGTGGCGCACACATGGCGTTGTTTGTCATGTGTGCGATTCGGCGTAATCGCACACATCGCAAGAGCAACCCTGCGTGAGCCATCCGTGCCCCCTCACCCGTCCCGCTGTGCGGGCCACCCTCTCCCCGTTCCGGGGGCGAGGGCTGTTATTCCCTTTTGCTTTGCAACCCTCGCCCCGCAGGGGAGAGGGTGCCCGAGGTACGAGGGCGGGTGAGGGGGCCATGCTTGGCAGGCATTGCCACACGACACGACTACCTGTTGAAGCCGCCCCTTTTCAGCCCCTTTGCCAAAGCTCGAAATTCAACAACGCCCAAAGCTGCTTGTGCCGGTCACGAACGCCGTCAAAATGCTCGTGAACAAACCGCTCCACGTTTCTCGTATTGAAATAGCCGCGAGACTTCGCGTGCGGCGAAAGCAGCAGGTCTGCAACCATCGGCTTGAGCGCGCTGCGAAACCACGGGGCAACGGGCACGGCAAACCCCACCTTGCGCCGCTTGAGCGTTTCCCCGGAAAGATAGCCCTTCATCATGCGCCGGAAAAAAGCCTTGGGCCTGAAGGCCGGCGCCAGCATGGAATCGGGGATTTTCGCCGCCAGCTCCACCAGATTGTGGTCAAGAAACGGCACACGCTCTTCGAGTGAAGCCGCCATCGTCATCTGGTCGCCGCGCAAAAGCAAATTATCCGGGAGCCAGATTTTCAGATCAGCATAGAGCATCCGTTTCAGCGGCGTGCGGTTCTTATTAAAATAACTCGCAAACACTTTTGCCGGGCGGCCCGGATCGACCTGCTCCAAAAATTCGCGGCTGAAGAGCGCCTCACGCTCGTGGCCGGAAAACGATCCGAACCAAGTCGCAAGCCTCTCCGCCTCGCCTCTGACCGACAGCGCCTCAAGCGCGAGCTGGCCGCGCCGCAGCCGGTACGGAAGCGCCTGAACGATCCCCCGGGTAATCGCGCGAGGGATGCGTGAGATCATCCCGGACCAGCGGTCTGCGGCATACTTTGAATAACCCGCAAACACCTCGTCGCCACCCTCACCCGCCAGCGCCACCTTAACGCTGCGGGCGGCAAGCTGAGCGAGGCGGTAGAGGGCAACGTCGGTCGGCTCGGCCACCGGCTCGGCCCGCAAGGCAATGAGGCGAGGCAGGTCGGACGCCACATCCGCGGCGTGAATCACAATCTCTTCATGCGTGGTTGAATAACGCGCGGCCACGCTCCGCGCATACGGCAGCTCACTATAACCAGGCTCCGAGAAGCCCGCCGAAAACGTCCGCAGTGGACGCGCCCCTAGCTCCGTCATCAGCGCCACCAGCGCGCTCGAATCCGTGCCTCCGCTCAGAAATACGCCCAAGGGCACGTCTGCAATCAGCCGCAAGCGCACAGACTCGCGCAGGCAGTCGAGCATCTCGTGGGCAAGGTCGTCTTCTTTGCCCCGGTACTCCTCCGCCACCGGAACGTCCCAATACGATTGGGTGCGGACGCCATCGCGGTCCGCGAGCAGATAACGCCCCGGAAGCAGCTTTTCGACGTCGCGGAAAAGGGTGCGAGGCGCGGGCACGTAACGAAAGGCAAAAAAATCGTAGATCGATTGCGGATCGGCGTCAAAGCGCTCGCTACTAAGCTCACCCAGCGCCCTGAGTTCGGAAGCGAAGGTGATCCCATCGGCAGAAAGCCGGTAAAACAGAGGTTTGACGCCGAGCCGGTCCCGCGCCACAAACAGGCGGCGGCGGCGGCAATCCCACAGCGCAAAAGCAAAAATGCCGCGCAGCGATTCCAGGCAATCCACGCCACGCTCTTCGTAGAGGTGCAAGATCACCTCCGTGTCCGAAACGGTGCGAAAATTGTGGCCGCGCGCGGCGAGCGATGAATGAAGCTCACGGTAATTGTAAATCTCGCCGTTAAACGTAATCCATACGGATTCATCCTCGTTGGCAATTGGCTGGTGGCCGCCGGGCAGGTCGATAATGCTCAGCCGGCGGTTGCCCAAAGCAAGGTTGCCATCCGCATAGACGCCCGCGTCATCGGGGCCGCGATGGACCATCGCGTCCGTGGCGCGCTTGATCCGCTCCGTGTCAGCGGGCGCTCCACTTGAAGAATTGTAGATGCCGCAGATTCCGCACATAGTTCAAGACCGCTAGCCATCCGGTAAAGCAACTTCCACTATGAAACCCCTCACCCGGCTCGCGGAGTTTATCCTGAGCGGAGCCGAAGGGCTTGCCACCCTCTCCTCTGCGGGGCGAGGAAAATTAATTTAGACCGCAGCCGTCTTCACTCGCACGGTGAATGAGCAAATTAATTAGACGCCAACCCTCGCCCCGCAAGCGGGGAGAGGGCGCCCGAGGTACGAGGGCGGGTGAGGGGTTTGACTGTATGGCGGGACTGAAGTCCCGCTCCCTACCAAGTCCCCCAATTATTAGAAACGTTGATTCTAAAGGGTAGCTAGGCTTCGTTCCGCAAATTTTCTTGCTTCTCTTTGTCTCTCGGAGCCATTTTTCTAATAATTCCCCTCTAGCGTAACCCTTGGCCCACGTCTCAGCATAACAGACCCCAATGAGACTTTTGAGACAAATGGGACGGTTTTTATCTTCGGCCTATGGAATGCGGCGCTTGTTCCCACTGTCTCGCAAGAGTCTGTATGACAATCGCAGTTGTGGGGGCGCCCTCTAGTGTTGTGTCACCGAAGTTCGTTGATGAAGTTCCCAATTTCCGGGGGCCGGGTTCAGAGCCCCGTCAGGGGGCGGAAGAATGTAGCCCAGGGCGGAAGCCCTGGGGTCAAGCGGCCCTCACCCCGCCTTTGGCGCCCCTCTCCCGCGCGGGCGGGAGAGAGGCAGGGGGAGAGGGACACGATGCGAACCCACGGCTCGCGCCGTGGGCTATATTCTGCCGCTCCTACGGAGCTGGCTTATGCAATGAACTTCGGTGACACGACACTCGCCGCCGGTTCATAATAATAAAAACCGGCGGCGAGACGCCCCCGCTACAGCGATTTTCCCTCTGCGCCGTGCGCGCCGTTGGTTACTTGAACTTGCCGGTGTAATTGGTGGGAGGACTCAATTGCGTGCCGTTGCATTGAGTGGGGTCCTGCGTGGGATCGCAGCAAGGCGGGCTGTTCTCGCCATAGCCGCAGGCCCAGCCGCCGTAATTGGTGATGTCATAAAGGCCCGCCAAGGGAAGCGCAACCACATTGTATTGGCCGGGTGGAACGTCAATGCTGTAATTGCCGTTTATATCGGTCAGCCCATCGGCCACCGCATTCCCTGAATTCGCGTCAATCACCAGCACGTGTGAGGCGAAGATACCGCTTGAGCCTTGCGTCACAGTTCCCGCGACGGAGCCCACGGCCGAGGCAAAGCTGGCGGAAGGATAAATGGAGCCGATACCCAGAATATCGTCCGTCGAAAGATTACGGTTGGGCACGCCACCCGTGTCGCCAAAAGCAAACATGACCGCGTTACCCAAGCCGCTGTGGTCCATGCCAAGCATATGGCCGACCTCATGGGTGGCAATCGCCTGAAGGTCAAAATCGCCGGGCGGGGTTACGGAAGCGGTTGAAAAATTATCCTGGGGATTGAACTCAATATCCGTATCAACGATGCAGGATTTCAGCGGGCAGATATAGGTTGCGTTCGGGTTAATCGACCCTGGACAACTGTAACTGTTGGGCGGCGAACCGGAGGGACAATTGGCGCCGGCCACCGTGCAGCCAAAAGTCGTCGCTATGGAGGTGAATGCAATTGTGCCCGTGGAGAAGTCGCTGGCGGTGGTATCGGTGAACCCGATCACATTTTGGCAGTCAACGTCAGGGGAGGTCTGCGGACTGTCGGATCCCTTGGAGATGAGGATATTCACCATCATCTGGTCGCTCAGGCTCGCCTGTTGCCACGAATTAAAAGCGGCTTGAATCGCCTGGATGTAGCTCGGCCCACCCACTTGGCTCACGTTGGACCCCGGTTGCGGGCCCAGACTCCAAGCCACAGAAGGGATGGGGCAGGGCGAGCCGTTATTAAGATTCCCATTGCACCACTGGGCCACCACCGGGCCGTTCACGTCATCCTGCTCGTGATTGTAGGCCAAAAGGAAGATTGCCGTGAACGCGATGACGGTGACAATAGCCGCCAGTGGAAACAGGCGAGCCGTAAAACGTGCGGCGCCGTGAGCAACCCCGGCGCTTGCTTGCCCATGGTCCCTTGTCTCTCGTCTCTCGTCTTTGGTCACTTGCCTCTCGCACCTTGTGTCTTGTCTCTGTTTCACCGGTTTTACCTCACGATGGCCGTAAAATGCACGCCCCGCAACCCGGATACGCTTGCGGCGCCGTTCGTGGCAGAGATGGACGCGCGCACGCCACGGATCGAAACCGCGGTCCAGTGGAGCGTCCATTGGCCGCCCGATTCCTGGCCCCAGCCATCCACAAGGCTGCCCGCCGGAATAATCAGATGCGAACTCGGATAGACGTCCGCCGATGCCTGCGCTTCCACCTGAATTCGCCCGACGCCGTCAAAAGAAACCGAGCGAACCGTCAGCGGAATCGCCGTTCCAGAGGGGATGACGATAGCCGTTGCGACGGCGCTTGAGACCCTCTGCTGGAACTGGTCTAGAGGCACGGTGGCGGGAGCAACCCCTGACGTCCCGGCAGTCCCCTGCGCTTGGCGGTATGCAACACCTCCCATCGGGTTAACCACGCGCTCCTGGCGCGTCTCGGGGTCGGTGTAAATCCGGTAAGCTCCCTCGCGCATTCCCACCAAAAGAAAGTGGGAGGCGTTGGCCGCGGACGGCTGCAAGAAAAGCTCGTAGCGCGCTTGCGGGGAAAAATGCATCGTGCCCGGCACGGCAACGTGCAGGCGGCCCACCGTCCCGCCCAGTTGCTCCACCACAACGGTCGAGGGTGTATTGCCCTTGACGTTCTGATCGACCGCAACCGTGGTGAGAGTCACAATCTCTGTGTGCTGAGCGTTCCACTGGCTGGCCTGGCTTACCACGTGACCCTGCAAAACGGCGCTCGAAGCCTGGGTCAACTGGTCAAGGCTCAAGCGCACCAGGCTCGTGGCCAAAGCCGGCAGCGCCGTCAGGCCTACAGCAATCAACATGGAGCATAAGGCGCGAGTTTTCATTTTACGATCCAATCACGAGTGCGCCGGGATAAATGGAAATTTCACCGGTGGGGTTGGTGACGACCAGGTTGCGCGGCCCAGAAGTAGCGCCGGAAGAAATCGTGATGTTGAAGTTGACCGCAGGGGTGACAGGCGCTGTGGTGGTCGTGAAGTCCGAGGCCAGCGGCTGCGTCACGGTCACGCCGCCTCCGGTAACACCATAGAACGTTCCCGCAACGATGCCGTTCCCCACCACAAACAGGTTTAGCGTCTGGCCAGGGCTCGCGGGGATTTCAGCGACGCCTGCCGTTGTCGCCGTTGAGCAGACGCAGCCCCCGATGACTTGAAGCTGCAGCGTAGGCGTCAGCGAAGCCACTTGGATGTTAATGCCGGAGGCCGCTGTTCCGGCAGTAACAGCAACTGGCGTGGCGCTGATCAGGGGGACGATATAAAAGCTCAAAGGAGTGGGTGGGCCGGAGCCGCCCGTGACCGTCACCTGGACCCCGTTTGCAGGACTGGCCGATGCGAGCGCGTTACCAGGAATCTGCGCCGTCAGTTGGGTGCTATTGACGACGGTGGTTTGCTCTGCGGCGCTGTTGAATACGATCTGGTCCCCCGAGGCGAAGCCGCTGCCGTTCACGGTGAGCGTGAACGCGGAACCATTCTGCATGGCCACTAGCGGGCTGAGGCTGGTGAGCGAGACCGTGCCGCCGCCACCCGGAGGGGTCCCGCCGCTACCACCTGGAGGGGCGCCGCTGCCCCCGCCGCCGCATTGGAAAGTGAAAGCCGCGAGACTGAGGCATAACACGAGTATTATGGACTTTCCGCTCTTCATCCGCTTCAGCTCCTCGAAATCTTAGAACCCGGCGGCGCCAGATTAGTTGTGCGAGGCGCCTTACGTTTGGAAAAAACCTCAACTTAATGAGGTAAGTTTCACAGCTTCAAGCCCGCCGCCAAATACTGCCGCGGGCCGGAAAGCAATTCTACAATAATCCAGGCTAATTATCTACTATGTATATATCTCTTGAGTACAGACCATTTCCTGGCGCTCGTGTTGCGTTCGGAAATTGCGATGACTTATTCGGCGCGCGTTCTTTCATTGTAGCGCCGGGCTTCACGCCCGGCATGTCGCCCTAAAGGGCGACGCTACAAGTAAACGTATTTGAAAAACGCAACACTAGATTCTAGCTTTGCCTCAAACCCGCGAGGCAAGATGTACGCTACCGCGAAGCGGTGAAAGATGAATCGCCGCGGATGGAACCGGGAAGCGCGGCTTCTGCGGCGTGGCCTGAAACATGATATCTTGAAAACATCGGGCGTGGCGCTGGCAACGGTGTTCCTGCCAGCCCCGGCTCTTTGAGATGCTTGAGCTTTCTATTATTATTCTTATCGCGCTGGTCATGGATGCGCTGATTTCAGCCAGCGAGGCCGCGCTGCTTGCCATCCCTCATTCTCGCGTGGTTGCGGCGCGGGCGGGTGGCAAAAAGGGCGCCGCGGTGCTCGAGAAGCTGAAGGTCGAGATCCAACGGCCTCTTGCGGCGCTCGTCATTCTTTCCAATATTGTCACCATTATCACCGCCTGGATTGTGGGCGTCGTGGCGGTTGAGCGATTCGGCCGCGCCGTGGCCGGCGGTTTCATCGTTGCGTTCACCATCCTGGTCATCATTTTTGCCGAGCTTGTGCCCAAGATTATCGGCGTGCGGACGGCCGAGAGCATCGCGCTCGCATCGGCGCGGCCTCTGCGGGTCATTTCCAGCGCGCTGGCCCCGCTTATACATTTCACTTACTACATTGCCGGAATTTTCAGCCCTGAAAGGTCCTCCCAGGTTTCTGAGGCCGAGATCAAGGCGATGGCGATGATGGGGGCGAGCTCGGGCGCGATCGAGCCGGATGAGGCGGCGATGATCCGCCAAATCTTCAACCTGAATGACATTACCGCGCGCGACCTGATGACGCCGCGCGGCAAGGTTTTCTTCCTCGAAGGCGAGAAGACTTTGTCCGAGCTGAAAACCCAGATTATCAACGCGCACCACTCGCGCATTCCTGTGGTTAACGGGGATTCGTTCGACCACGTCATCGGCGTGGCGCACCAGCGGGACTTGCTGATCGGCCTTGACGACGGCCGGTCCGGCGCGCGGGTAAAAACCTTCGCCAAGAAGCCGCTTCTAGTCCCTGAGCAGCTTCTGGCCGATGAGCTGCTGCGCGAGTTTCAGAAGGCTCGCACACATCTCGCCGTGGTGATTGACGAACACGGAGAGACCTCCGGCGTGGTGACGCTTGAAGATTGTCTGGAAGAGCTGGTGGGTGAGATTATCGACGAAAAAGACGTGGTCCCTGAGATGATCAAGCGCGTCACCAAGGATGAGATTATCGCTCACGGTGAGACGCGGGGCCGGTACGTGAATTCGCTGTTCCAGACCGCTCTTCCCGAAAGCAAGACGCTGATGGGCTTCTTGCAAGAACAGTTTCACCGCATCCCCGAAAAGGGTGAAATTTTGGTGTGGGGAAACCTTGAATTCCGCATCGAGGAAGCGTCCGTGGGCCAGATCGAGCGGATTCGCATCATCAAACGGAATGCTCCCGCCGGCGAAGAAAAGGTAGCGGCAGACGCAGCCGAGTCCCGAAGGTGAAATACCGCCCCTTCGCGGAGCCAGGATACCCGCCACCCCTGGGATCACTTCACAAGCGAGTGATTGTGGTTACTATTTTTTAGAAAAGCGGTACAATGTTCGGCTATTTTGAATGAAGGACGCGATTGGGCGAGGGTTATGGCGTGAGAGGAACCAACACCGGCAGGAAGCGAGCATGGAAATATGAATGGACCCTGGTAGGGGGCTTCGGCGTTTTCATTTGTGCGCTGGCGGCGCTGGTGGGAGTGGCGCTCCCCGGATATCCCAGCCGTGCACAATCCAATTCCAGTAATTCCGCCGCCGTCGAGCGCGGGCAAAAGCAGTTTGCCTCAAGCTGCGGGTTCTGCCACGGGACGGATGCTACGGGCGGGCGCGGCCCCGACTTGGTTCGCTCAAAGCTCGTTGCGGATGATTCTGGCGGCAACCTGATCGGCGGCGTCATCCGTAACGGCCGCCCGGCCAAAGGTATGCCTGCATTTACCATGACACCGCAGCAGATCAGCGATATTGCGGCTTTCCTTCACGCTCGCTTTAACGCCGCAATACACTCGAGGGCGATGGGTGGCGACTACCCGCTGTCGCGGCTGCTCACAGGAAACGCCGCCGAAGGCAAGGCGTTCTTCGACGGGGCGGGAGGATGCTCCACGTGCCACTCCCCCACGGGCGATCTGGCTCACGTGGCGAAGAAGTATGAGCCGGTGGCGCTCGAAACGCGCATGTTGTACCCACGCGGAGCTGCCACGCCCACAGTCACCGTGACGCTGCCCTCGGGTGAGCAGGTTGAAGGCAAGCTCGAACACCTGGATGAGTTCTCTGTGGCGCTGCGCGACGCGGCGGGCTGGCATCGGTCGTTTTCGAGAAGCCAGGTCCGCGTTGAAGTGCATGACCCTCTTTCCGCGCATCGCGCATTGCTCGGCAAGCTGACTCAGGATGACGTGCATAATCTGTTTGCCTATCTCGAAACTTTGCAATGAACTTCCAGATCGCTTTGTAGCGGCGGCCTCTGGCCGCCGGTCGTTACTATTGAAAACCGGCGGC
>JBOGJY010000564.1:0-24756 GCA_050745325.1 Terriglobia bacterium | reverse complement strand
CCTCTGGCCGCCGGTTTTTAATAGTAAAGACCGGCGGCCAGAGGCCGCCGCTACAACGTAAACTCCGCGAGCCGGGTGAGGGGTCCTGGCCGTACTTTCTGTTTAGCCGCATCAGGATTCGCCCGCTCCGTCCTGCGCGCTTGCGCCAATGTAGCCCTCGCGCTCGAGGTGAAGAAAGATTTCCTGCGCCGCCTCCTCGGGAGTCATCTCACTTGTATCAATGGTCACAGACCCGTCGCTGGGCGGCTCATAAGGATCGCTGACGCCGGTGAACTGTGGCAGAATCCCGGCGCGCGCTTTCGCGTACAATCCTTTGCGGTCTCTTTCCTCACACGTCTTCAGAGGCGTGGAAAGGTGGACCAGGATAAAGCCTCCGTGCGGCTGGATCATGGCCCGCACTTCCTTGCGGATGGTGTCGTAAGGCGCGATGGGCGCGCAAATCGCGATTCCACCGTTCTTCGTGATTTCCGCCGCGACGAAACCGATGCGGCGGATGTTGATGTCGCGATGCTCTTTCGAGAAGCCAAGCTCTGAGGAAAGATTCTTGCGGACGATGTCGCCGTCTAGCAAGGTCACGGGCCGTCCGCCGATTTCGAGGAACTTCACCCGCAGCACGTTGGCGATGGTTGATTTTCCCGATCCCGAAAGTCCGGTGAAAAATACCGTGAAGCCCTGGCGATGCCGGGGCAAATAGCTCTTTTGAAGCTCCCGCGCAACTTCAGGAAAGGTGAACCACGAGGGCAGCTCGCGCCCTTCTGAGAGGCGGCGGCGAAGCTCAGTGCCAGAAATATTCAGCACGCGGGCGCCCGCAGGAACTTCGGTTTCTGGAACATAAGTATCCTGGTCCTCGAGGTAGACAAGCATCTGGAAGGGAACCATGGCCACTCCCAGTTCCTTTTCATTCGATTTCAGCAGATCCTGCGCCTCGTAAGGGCCGTAAAACGGCTTGCCGTCGCGGTCTTTTCCGGGGCCCGCGTGGTCGCGCCCGACGACGAAGTGCGTGCAGCCGTGATTCTTGCGAATGATGGCGTGCCAAAGCGCCTCGCGCGGCCCACCCATCCGCATGGCCAGGGGCAGCAAGGCCAGCCGCACGGTGTCTTTCGGATACTTGGGAAGCATGGCTTGGTAACAGCGGACGCGGACGTAGTACTCCACGTCTCCAGGTTTTGTCATACCCACCGAAGGGTGAATCAAGAGATTAGCTTCTACCCTTTTAGCGGCCCTCATCGTCAGTTCTTGATGGGCGCGGTGCATCGGGTTCCGGGTCTGGAAGGCGACAACTTTCCGCCATCCGAGCCTTGAGAACTCGGCGCGCAACTCGGCTGGGGTCAGCCGCAACGAGCGAAAATCATAGTGCGAAGCAAGGCGGGCGCCCTCAATCCGGCCTCCGATGTACCAAGGATTGGCCTTCTCGAGTAGATATGCGGCGCCGGGGTGGGCCGTGCTCGTGGTCTTGAAAACCGCCGTGGCTTCCGCTTCACGGTCCGGCTTCCACACCTCTTCCACATGGAGCACGGCAAGCATGACCCCTTCCGGGTCCCGCAGCGCAACCTTGCTGCGCGTTCCCAGTTTTTTAGCAAAGTCCTCGGTCACGTCAAGCGTGATGGGCATGGGCCACAGGGTCCCGTCTTTCAAATGCATGTTATGGCATGTGCCTTCATAATCGGCGCGCGTCATGAAGCCATGGAGCGGAGAAAATCCTCCGGTTAATAGCAGCTCCAGGTCGCAAAGCTGGCGGGCTGTAAGGTCCCACGAAGGCCAATCTCTCGATTCCGTCTTGATTTCTTCTGCCCTCTCTGGGGCCGCCAATAAGCTGACTAACGTTCCCCCGTGCGGGGCAATGAGGTGATCGCTCATTCTTCTGTCTCCTGATCTTATAGAGTCTCGAACGTATGGAGTTCGGTTGATGAATTAAATAAAAAAGTGTCGCAATGCCCCTCGGGCGCCCGGTCCCGAATTGAGAATTTTAATTTTTCGAGCGGCCCTGGAAGGGCGGAATCCCGGCCGGCGCTGCGGAGATGATCTAATTTTTAGTATATCCGAGCCTGGCGGTTTGGAGCGCGGGGCTTGCTCCCCGCTGTTTTTGTAGCGCAGGGTTCGTAGTTTAACCCTGCGGCTTTTTGTAGCCATGACAAACCGCAGGGTTGAAAACCGAACCCTCCGGAAGCTGTCATTCTGAGCGTAGCGAAGAATCTGCTTTTTCGCTGATTTACAGGCAGATGCTTCGCTCCGCTCAGCATGACAACCCGTTTGGTTGCGGCTCTGTCGCACCGCAATTTTACAGGCGCATCGTGGGTTGTTCTCGTTCCACGGCGACAGGAGCAGTGTCTTTCGCTGGGCACGGGATCCGCCCCAAAAGCGAGCCGTATAGCTCAAGCCACTGGCTGCGGACGGATTCCCACCGGTATTTTTTCGATTCCTCATATGCGTTTTGAGACAGTCTGAGCGCGAGCGCGGGATCGCCCAGCAAGCGAATAACGTTTGCAGCGAGAGCCGCCCAATCGTCTGGCTCGCACAGCAACCCGGTTTCTTCGTGCCGGACAATATATCGGATACCTTCCGGGGCCGTGCTGACCACTGGAGTGCCCGCGGCAAACGCCTCCAGAATGGAAAGCGGCATGTTATCGAGCCACGACGCGTTGATAAAAATGTCGGCGCGATCGTAGTAAAGACCCATTTTCTCTCGTGCCACCGCGCCCGCGAAATCAACCCCGCTCAATCCTAGTTCCTGTACTAGCGACCGCACTCGGGCTTCCTCGGGTCCTTCCCCGGGCAGGCTCAGAGTGGCCTGAGGATACTTTTCCTTCACTTGAGCGAACGCGCGCACAACGTGGTCTACACGGTAATACGCGCCGAAACCACGCGTACACACAAGGCGCGGCTCAAGCGGCTGCCGCAATCTGTATTGAAATTGGCTCTCATCGACTACGTTTGGCACAACGTGGGCATGAAGCCCAAACTCGCGGAAGACGTCCGCAAGATAGCCAGAGGGTACGGCAAGGCAATCGGCGTGGCGCAGGACGGGCCGCGCGCTCCTCCACTGGCTGAGGTGATCCTTCGCTTCACCGCTGTGGTAGTTGATCAGAGTCTTCGCTCCGTGCAGTTTTGCGACAACCAGGGCCGGAAACGGCGCCAGCAGAAATGACCAGTAGGACGCCGAAAAAATATGCGCGACATTGGCGCCCTTGAGACCCTTCCACAAAGCCGCCAAATATAATGGCTGCCGCGCGAGCGTCCGGGCATAAGGAATGCTTTCGAGCCAGCCGAAACCGCGCGGGAAAACGGGATCGACAGCGATGAACCTGACCTCAATGCTGGGATCACCCTGCCAGAATTGAACCATCAGGCTTGCCTGCGCCGATTGACCGCCGACATATCGCAAAGACGGCGCAACAATGGCTACGCGTATGGGCATCTGAGAGCCAGAGCGCAGGGACGGCGCCGGAACGGGTTTTCGCCTGCCACGTCCTTTCGCAGATAGCAATTGGGCATAGAGCTGCTCGTGCCGAGCCGTGGCCCGATCCATTGAAAAATTGTCACTCGCGAGATGTTTGGCCCGCTCTCCGAAACCTGATCGCAGATCGGGCCGCGCGAGAAGGCGCTCGATAGCGTCCGCGAGGGCGGCTTCGTCATCCGGTGGGACCAAAAAGCCGGTCTCTCCCTCGAGCACCAGGTCCGCGTTTCCTCCAACGTTTGTGGCAACGACGGGAAGACCCGCTGCCATGGATTCGAGGATCGAGTTGGAAAGGCTTTCGGAAAACGAGTTCAGGACGGACACGTCCAGGGAAGCCAGCACCGCCGGAATATCCTGCCGGTCGCCCAGGAACCGGACCCGGTCTTCCAGTCCCAGGCTTTTTGAGAGTTGTTCAAACTCAGGCCGCAAGGGTCCGTCACCCACCAGCACGAATTCCAAATGAGGGAATTTGGGCGCGAGGCGGGCGGCGGCGCGGAGGAACCCGGGGTAGTTCTTCACTGGATTGTTCATGCGCGCAATCATGCCCACTCTCAGCGTTTCGGCGGATCGCGGCAGCGCCGGCGGCGCCGGGGCAAAGGCATCGTCAGGGAGGCCGTTGGGAATGATCTCGATCTTCCGCTCTGATAATCCCTGGTTGAGAAGCGTCTGGGCTGAGGCGCGAGAATTGCAAATGACGCGGTCACAGAGGCGAAAACTAAAGCCCTGCGCCCGGAAGTGAGACGCGCCTAGCAAATCGCCAAGCTGCCGGTGGCTGCCGAGCACAACCGGGATCCCCGCGAAACGGGCTGCAGGAACTAGCATCAAGTTCGTATAGAAATCGAATGCCTGAGCGATTTCAATGTGGCGAGCGCGCAAGCGCCGGGCAAGGGCGAATCGGGACCGCCATGAACGCCAACCGTAGAGATTTCCTCCACACGGGAATTCCGTGACCTCGCCTATTCCGCTCTGAAATGAGCCGATCCGCGCGAGGCATCCCACTTCAACGCGAAAGTCCCGCTGACGAAGCGCATTGACCAATAATGTAAACTGGCGCTCGCTCCCACCCGTTTCAAACGTATTGGTCATGAGAAAGATGGCGGGGTTATTTTTGGGGATCGATGAGGTCACCTACTTAATCCTATGAAATAGAAACTCATTGGTTCCCAGCGTGTTCGTGGCTTTCAGATTCTTCATTTCCATGCCCAATTCGCGGGTACAAAACCGGAAAATCTCATCGACCGTGGCAAATTCGTAAGGGTATCCGCCGAGCCAGTCGCGGACGTCGGTCCAGTAATTCATACCCCGGCCCTGGGAGTATTGAGTGAAAAGGGTCAACGGATTTTCAAAAGAAACGAGTTTGCGGAGCAGTCCATTGCGCACGAATTGCGCGGTCTCAAGCAGGCGCTTGGTGGGGCGGGACGAGCGGTTATAGAGCCGCTTCACTTTGAGCCAAAATTCCGAGCCTTTCCGCCCCGCCACTTTGTTATAGATGGAGAGATAGAAGAGGCCGCCGTTTTCTACCATCGAGGCGGCATTGCGAATGGCCTGCCACATATTCCCAGTATGGTGCAACGATCCCCAGGCGTACACCACGTCCGCCTTCCCAAGTTGAGTGATTAACGCGCTGTCCAGGATCGATCCTTGCAGAACCTGCCAATTCTCTGGATTTCCGGCCCGTTTCTTGAGTTCCGTGCAACTGAGCACAGAAAACGGGTCGACGTCCAGGCTGATAATGCGCCGCGCCCCCAAGCGGAGCGCGCCGAGCGAAAACAATCCGCTGCCACAGCCGATATCGAGAAAAGTGCGGTTGTTTAAATCATCCATTTCCAGGAAGTCTGTGATGGACTTTCTGGCCGTTTGCTCCCGCTCCGGGGTAAGGTAGTTTTCAACAAAATCGCGCCAGTTTCGCCCAAAGGAAAATGTGATCTTCTCCCCGGCGCCAGCCTGCGCCTGAGTTTCGAGCTTTCCTGCCTCTTCCATCATGTTGGTTACCTCTAACGAACCCGCGGTTCAACCTTGATTTGCTGTAGCGGCGGCCTCTGGCCGCCGGTTTTTACTATTAAAAGCCGGCGGCGGGGACGCCGCCGCTACAGCCGAGGTTGTCACACAGACCCTTTGTCCGCCTAACGACAATTAATAGTGCTCCGCGTGAATATTGCAACGAACTTTACGACACGACGTTACTTAGATGACGCGAGCGCAACCGGCCGGCTCTCATGAGAAGTGAGCGGCTCCAAAAAATTGCGATGCCACAATTCGAAAATCAGGAGCCTCCAGATTCTGGCCGACTGGTCGCGGCTGCCGTTGAGATGCTCGCTGAGCAGCTTTCTTACACCCTGGGGATCGAAATAGCCTCGTTCCAGCGTGCGTTTTTCCAAAAGCAGCCGCGGCAGCTCGGTGTTAAATTCCTCTCTGATCCAGTGGACCAGCGGCATCGCAAACCCCTGTTTGGGGCGGTAAATTACTTCCTTCGGAACTCCAACCCGCTCCGCCAGCTTCTTTAAAATGTATTTTTGCGTGGTTCCGCGCAACTTCCAGCGCCCAGACAGCGATGTGACCAACTCGACAAAGATATGGTCGAGCAGGGGCACTCGCGCTTCGAGCGAGGTTGCCATGCTCATCCGGTCGACCTTGGTCAGGATGTCCGCGGGCAAATAGGTTTTCGTGTCCAAATACAGAAGCTTGCCGAGGGGGTCTTTGGACTGCGCTTGCTTCAGGTATTTGCGAAATCCGTCGAGTGGGTCAGCGCAGCCTCCGGCTAGAGCGCGAAAATCCCCGGTAAGAAGCCTGGTCTGGCGTTCGAAAGAGGGAACGAAAGCCACAAGGTCGAGGTAACGTTCGTCCCACGGCAGAGAAACGTTAAACGCCAGCTTGCGGCCGCGGGCCGAGCGCGGGATCAGAGGAAAGAGCCATTGCCGGTAAGCCCGCCAAGCCCACGCCGGCGCTTTTTCAAAAACCTGGCGCCGCGCGTTCACCGCGTACCGTTCGTAGCCGCAAAACAATTCGTCGCCACCGTCACCGGAAAGCGCAACCGTCACATGCTGGCGCGCCAGCCGTGAAATATGATAGGTCGGGATCATTGAAGAATCCCCGAAAGGCTCTTCAAGTGACCGTGTCAGCGTGTCGAGCGTCTCGCTGATTTCCGGTTCTACGACCAGCTCGTGATGCTCGGTGCCGAAACGCTGGGATACCAGGCGGGCGTGAGGAGCCTCATTGAAGTCCTGCCGTGTAAATCCAATGGAAAACGTTTTAACCGGCCGCGAACTCGCCCGGGCCATCAACGCCACCACAATCGATGAATCAACTCCGCCGCTCAGCAGCGCGCCCAGTGGAACGTCGGCAATCAGGCGGATTCGCACCGCCTCCGCCAGGCGGCTTTCAAGCTCCTCGAGACACTCTTCCTCGGACCGCGGCTCGTGAGTCCCGTAGGCCGGCAAATCCCAGTATTGTTTCGTTTTGACCTGGCCATCAGCCCATTCCAATAAATATCCGGGAGGCAGCTTGCGAATATTCCTGAACGCAGTCAGGGGATCAGGGATGTAGCCATAGTAGAGGTATTGCAGCAATCCCTCATGGTTGATTTCCTTCAGCCCCGGCGCCACCGCCAAAATGGATTTCATCTCGGAGCCAAACAAGAGCTGGCCGTTCCACTGGGCGTAGTGCAATGGCTTGATACCCAGGCGGTCCCGCGCCAGCAGCAGCCGCTGGTTGCGTTCGTCAAAAATGGCGAAGGCAAACATCCCTCTGAGCTTTTCGGCGCACCCTGCGCCGCGCTCCTCGTAGAGATGCACAATCACTTCTGTATCCGTGTGGGTGTAGAAGCGGTGGCCTCGTTTTTCGAGCTCCAGCCGCAAGTCCGCGAAGTTGTAAATCTCACCGTTGAACACGACCCATACGGTCTTATCCTCATTGTGAACGGGCTGATGGCCGCCCGCGAGATCAATAATGCTGAGCCGCCGCATCCCCAGTCCGGCCGGGCCATTCGTGTAGATTCCCTCGTCATCAGGCCCACGATGCACAATGGCTTGGCACATGGTGTGGACCACGGCAGGGTCTACGGGCGCGCTACGGTCGGCATTTAAAATTCCAGCAATTCCACACATGCCAAAATTCCTGTTTTGGATCTGAATGTCCAGCGCGTTTTCTTTGAGGGCGCCTGCGAGGCTAAGCTCGCGCAATGCGCCGGATTCCGCCTATCTCACGCTCGCCCCAACCGGAGCCGCCATCTTGGAGTGCTCTGCATAAGCCCATGAACGCTGGTTCTGCGGGGCGCCCTTCTGGTCGGCGAGCCGGCATAAGATCGTTGTGAAGGCAAACATGAAATACACAAAATACTGATAAGCGTCCGGAAAGAAGGGGCCCGCCACGGCAAAGGCCCACAAGCTCGCGCGCATCGCGCTGGCAAACATCCCCATCTCAGAATCTGCGGCCTCAAAGCTGCGTACCCGCCGTAAATTTCCAAACGCCCGCCAATAAATCATTAAAAACAGGATGAGGGCGGGGATGCCGCCTTCTGCGCTGAGCGCCGTGTAGACATTGTGCGTAGGCTGCCAGTGGCCGGAAATGGCCTGAAAATCTCCCGGCCCTACCCCAAACAGGGGGTGCTCCGCGGTAACTTTGAGACTCTTAACTAACAACTGTCGCCGCGCAAGAGCCGAGCCGTAGGCGCTCTCCTGGGTCTCACTAGAACTAAACGTCGCAGAAAGCCGCTGCGTCACCTCACTGCCGGCCAGGACGAAAGCCACCATCCCCACAACCACCGCGAGAGCCGGAAGATACAGCCGGCGGCCTTTGACGCCAAAATCCCACATGCAAAAGAGCGCCGCTACGATTAACGCGATGAAGCCAGATCGCGATCCCGTGCGAAAAATCGCAAAAATCATCGCCAGCACCGCCGCCGTCCAAACCAGCTTGCGGGCAAGCCCTTTCGCTCTGAACAAAAATACAAGGCACAAGGGCACGCTTAACACGAGGGCAATCGCAAGGTCGTTGGGATTCGCATACATCCCATTCAGGGCGCCGAAAAGCCGTCCGTTAACCAGGTGGCCCGATTTGATTGAGATCAGCGCGACGACCGCCACACTGGCGGATTGAACAAAAATCAATTTGCGGAGCCGCGCTAATGAAGCAACCGCCAAGGTGATCACCACAACGATGAGCACCATCTTCGCAAATTCGATGGACTGCATCACCGCGTTACCCTTCCAGACCGGCGAAAAGATCGAGGCCAGAAACAATTGCACTAGAAGAAGGATCAGATAGAAAACCTCTTTAGGCAAACCTTCCTTCATGCGCCCGATGCTCATCACAAAGGCAATCAGCGCGAACACGCCGGCAACCAGAGCAAGGTGAAGGTGGGCTACCCCTGGAATCCAGTCCTCAGGCCTGGCGCAGTAAACTACAAAGAAGGCCAGAACCCAGAAAAAGGCGCCCGACAGCGGTTCCTTGGCGCTCTTTCCGGCGGTAATGGAAGAGGGCAAAGATGGCGCCGGATTATCCATAGGAGGCACAGTCTTTGCGCGCCCCGGGGCCAATTCAGCTCCGGGCAGCGCCCGTGTTTCGCCGGGCCGTTCTCTCATCGTACCCACACTTCTTTCTTTCCGGTAATGAAGTAAACCAGGGCGACCGCGGCCGCCGTGTTAAGCAAGAGAAAAGCCAGCGCCACATCTCCGAAACGGGCAAGGGCGCCCATGCGTAACCCTGTCAGCGTGAGCAGCGCCAGCCCGTAAAAAATAAGTTGCAATGCGACGGCGGCTTTCGATAGGGTTCCTGGGAGGAACCATGAGCTAAGAAAAAGCGCGATCAAGGCGAAAGGCACAAGCAAACGCATCAATTTATGGGCGATGAACTCAAGTCGCACCGGATTTGAGCGGGTCAGCGCCCAAGGCGCCAGTTGCAACAGTTGATAATTTCCAGTCAGTGTCCGCACCTTGCGCTGGAATTCCCTTTCCGAACCCGCCATCTCGTCCCAAGCCCGCGCGCGGGGCTCAAAGATGACACGTTTTCCCTTCCGGCAGACCTGAAGAGGGTTGTAAACGTCATCAAGAATTGTTCCCGGCGGCAACGTGGTTAAAAGCTCCTTACGGGCCGCATAGAGAGCTCCCGTGGCGCCGACCACAGAGCCGGACGCGCTCTCCCACTGCCGGATCATCTTTTCCAGCCGCCAGTAAAGCCCCACGCCCGCCGAAGTTTGCGGACCAGCGCCGGCGCCCAGCATCAATTCGCCGCTCACGCATCCCACTTCGGGGTCCGCAAAATTTGCCACTAAGTTTCTAATCGCGTCAGGCTCAATCTGCTGCCGCGCATCCGTGAAGACGATGATATCGCCGTTGGCCGACTGAACACCCAGGTTCAGGGCCGCGGCTTTTCCTTGGCGCTGGGGAAGGATGAGAAGCCGCGCGTTCTCGCTCTCCCATCGCTTGAAAACCTCCATGGTAGAATCCGTTGAACCATCGGAGACCACAATAACTTCGCGCTGCCCAGGGGGATAATCAATGGCAGACAGATTCTCCATCTTTCGAGGAAGCGCCTGAGCCTCGTTGCGTGCTGCGATCACAATAGAGATTCGCGGAAAGATGGGAGCGGAACGCACCGGCCGTGGCCGCCAAACGCTTTTAACATAGGCCCACAGGGGATAGCCGGCGTAGGCGCAAACGATAAAGACCAGGGATAATGCGAAAACCCACCTCATTGCGCTCCCCGTCCCAGAATGATGACTTTCAGCGTTTGAACCAGCACCCAGAAATCGAGGCCGATGGAAAGATTCTTGATATAAAACAGGTCGTATTGCAGCTTCTGGCGCGCGTCTTCGATGGTGTTCCCATACTTGTAGCGGATTTGCGCCCACCCTGTGATCCCCGGCCGGACGATATGCCGCAGATTATAGTAGGGGATTTGCTCGATGAGCTGGCTCACGAACTCGGGCCGCTCGGGCCGCGGACCAATGAATCCCATCTCACCTTTCAAGACATTCCACATTTGCGGTATTTCGTCGAGGCGGACCTTTCGCAGGAATTTTCCCACGTGAGTAATGCGCGGATCATCGTCAGTGGCCCAGGTCGCTCCCGTGTCAGCCTCTGCGTTAGCCTTCATGGTGCGAAACGTGTAGCAGTTAAAGACGATCCCTCTCAAGCCCACCCGTTTTTGCCTGTACAGTACGCGTCCCGGAGAACTGACTTTTATGGCGAGCGCGATGAAGGGTATCGCGGGAAGGCAAATGAGAAGTCCGGTGAGCGCCAGAAAAAACGAAACCACGCGCCGCGCGAAAAGCAGGGAATTATTCAGCCGGAAGCCGTTCGAAAAAATGAACCAGCTCGGGTGCAACTCGTGAATCTCAATCTTTCCGGAAATTTTTTCCAGCAAACCCGTCGCGTCATCCACCTTGACCCCGGAGAGCCGCAGATCCAGCAGCTCGCGGACCGGCATTTTCCCGCGGCCGTCGCTCATGGCGACGATGATGTGGTCGACCGCATCCTTTTCCCTCAGCGCGACGAGCTGGGACGCCAGTTGCTCGCGGGTCAGTGATCCATTGCCGACGGCGCCCGCCCACCCCACTACTTCCAGCCCAAGGTCTGGCCGCGCGCGGAGCGACTGCACGAGCCGTTGGGCGCGCTCGCCCGATCCCATCACGTACACCCGTTCCCGTAAAAAAGGGCGCGAAATCAGCCACAAGAACGCCCATCGCCAGGCCATCAGCGAGAGGGTTAGAATGAAAAGGCCCAGCAGGAAAATATCGTTGCCGAGGAGGAAATCCGGGAAGACAAAGCCCAGAGCCGCAAGCAGAAAAGCCAGAATGCCCAGCACGACCAGGAGGCGGAAAAACGTCTCGCCTCCCGCCGGAACGCGTTCGGCGTCGTAAAGATCAAAACAATAAAAACACATCAAGGCGATTCCGGCAATCGCCAGCACTTTGTAAATCCCGTTTTCATACCCCAGCACCAGAACAACATCCGGCCCCAGGCGGATCATCGCAGCCACCACAAAGGAAGCGCAGACAATCGTCATCTCGCCCAGGATCAGCACTAGGGTACGAGCCGGATAATACACGTTGAACAGTCGAACCACCGCAGGCTATTCCTTTATTTATTGTTTGTGTTCCGCTGGATCGTCATCGGCCGCGTGATAATAATGGGCGCTATATGACGCTTGAGGGGCAACGTGGTTGAGCACAACTCCCAGCAGACGCTTATCGCGAAACTGTTGCCCGCCTTTCTGGGCCATGTCGAATGGAGTTTTGCCGGCAAGGACCACCATCAGCACCCCGTCACACAGGTCGGCCAAGACGTTGGCATCCGACAAGGGCACGCACGGAGGAGAATCAATCACAATCCAGTCAAAAAGCGGCGCCAGGCGGTGCAGCAGCCCTTTCAAACGCCCGTTCCCAATCAACTCCATGGGATTCGACACCGGCTGCCCTCCCGGAATAAAGAAGAGATTGTCCGGAGCGCCCCGCTGAATGATCTCGGAGATGTCCGCCTTGCCGCGCAAAAAGTCCGAAAGGCCGGGAGAACGCGCCGTTCCCAGCATCGCGTGGAGCCGCGACATGCGTAAATCCCCGTCGATTAAAAGCGCCCTCTTGCCCCGTTGTTGGACAAAAACATGGGCCAGATTTGCTGCAATAAACGTTTTACCCTCAGAAGGCAGCGCGCTGGTCACCAGGATCGTCTGCAGCGGGAGTTTTTCCCGCATCTGCGCGAGGTGCGTTCGCAGGGTCCGGAACTCTTCCACGCCAATTTGACGGGACGCAGGGTCTGCGAAAAGCAAGGAATGCGGATCGGGCTTCCAGAGCGCGGATGGACAGGTGGAAACCCAGCTCTCGAGCGTTACCGGCGTTCCCCCCTGAAGCGTGGAAAGCGGCAACCTCAGCGAGGCGACCAACTCAGAACCGTTTTCCTCTTTCGGAACAGACGCCGGGTGCTTGGTGGGTTCAACCATCGTACCCACCTCGGCAGGCGAGTGAAGGCCGGCCGCGCGATCCTGCTCGGCTTTTTTTAACGCATCGTGGATTCTACTCATAAGGTGTGCCCCTCTTTGCGGCTAGCTTGCGGCTATTCGGTGCGCCGCAGCCGGTCCATGAACGCCGTCAAGCCTTGCAGCGCGTCTTCAAGCTGCGCGCCACCTCTTCCGGTGGTTTCCGCTTCTAAGGCCGGAGGTTCGGTTCCCTGCAACTCAAAATCCCGGGCCACGGCGGCAATAATCTCAGCCGTGACGGGTCTACGCTGGTCCGCGAAAGCGTTAATCATGCTGTGCTCACACAGGATGTTCACCATGCGGGGTATGCCGCGCGAGTACCGGTGCACGGCTTCAATAGCCTCAGGCGCAAACACCGGCTGGCCATCGCTGCCTGCGATCCGCAGCCGGCTATTGATGTAACCCTCGGTCTCGGCGGGCGTGAGCGGATAGGTTTTGCTCCGCAACGTAATGCGCTGGCGCAACTGCCGCAATTGAGGCTGCCTCAGCTTGTTTTCAAGCTCCGGCTGGCCAGAGAGAACAATCTGCAGGAGCTTCTCGGTATAAGTCTCCAGATTCGTTAGCAGGCGAATCTCTTCCAGAACGGGCTCCGGGAGATTTTGGGCCTCATCGACAATCAGCACCGCCGTTTCGCCTGCCCGGTATCGTTCGAGCAGCCAATGATTCAAACGGATCAGCACCTGGCTCTTTGACTTTGGGTCACAGGAAATGCCAAAGTCCGTCATCATGAATTCGAAGAATTCGTCCTCCCGCAGACGAGGGTTAAAGATAAAAGCGGTGGAGATGGCCTCCCGCTGCAGCCATTCCAGGAGTTTATTAATCAGGGTTGTTTTTCCCGTCCCCACTTCTCCGGTGAGCAGGATAAAGCCCTTGCGATTCTGAATGCCATAAGTCAGGCAGGAGAGCGCCTCCTCCGTATGCGGCGTCACGTAGAGGTAGCGCGGATCGGGGTTAACGTTAAACGGGTTTTCTCGCAGTCCGAAGAACTTTTTATACATAGGCGTCTTTCGCTTAGCGGGACAGGGTCTTCACCACTACTTCTCGCAGAGATTTGCCATTCCTGCTCCATGGAAAAAATCTCCCCTTACCATTCTCGGGGAGGGCCGGTATCAGCGCCAAGGTGGGCACTCCCATAAAGAACTCAACATCCCTCTCGTCGCGCAGCGCCTTGTCGCGCATCTCGAGGGCGAGGACCAAGCCGAAGCCCAGCACCAATCCCACGACGAGGCCGCCGCCGGCAAAGCGCCAGTAATCGGGGAATGACGGCTTGTGGGGCAGGTTGGCGGGGTCGAGGAGAGTAAACTGCTCCCCTTCTTGCCGCTTCTGGAGGCTTGTCGCCATTTGAGATTCGTTTTCCTTGGCGAGGAGGCTGTTGTAAGAAGCAAGCGTTGTCTGATAGTCGCGGGTGAGATCTTTGTATTGTTGCTCCACGGCAGGGGTCATCCTGATCTTAGCCTCATAAGTGGCGATCTGCCTGCGAAGACGCGCTTGCTCGCTTTGATTGAATTTCATGGCGTCTTCGAGCGCCGAAAGCGAAGCGCGAAGCTGGTGGATTTGGGGTGGCTCGAGCGCGGTATTCGCAGGTTTGTCTTTGGCTTTACTTTGGCTCTTCTTATCCACAGCTTCCTGTTGCTCTAACCTCTTTTTTAGCGCATCCACGTCCTGCTGCGCCTTGATAACGTCGGGATAATTGTCTGTGAACTGGTTGCGCAGAGCCGCCAATCGCTGCTCGGAAGCGTCAAGCTGATCTCCCAGCGTTTGCGGGTTATTCCCGCCTGATTGGGTCATCTTCCAGGCCTGCACCTGCTGGGCAAGCAACGATTCGGTGTAAGTCTGCTGCTGCTGGTAACCGCTCATTGATTGAGCAAGGCTGTTAAGCTGCCCGGAGAGCGTTCCGAGAAGCTGGACCGTTGACTGCTCCTGGTCGGGCAGCGAGCCGAAAAACTGGCGTTGAAACGCCGCCAGCTTCGCGTCTTGCTCGTCCAGCTTCTGTTTTGCTTCTTGAAGCTGGATGGCAATGAAATCAGCCGTCCCTTGGGCGCGTGATGTTTCAAGGTGGATGTTGGCGTCAATGAACTTCGAAGTAATATCGGTGCAGACCGCCTGCGCCAACTGGGGAGTATCGGCAGTGAAACTGATCTGGAAGCCCGGAACTTGGTTTGACCCGTTCGAATCCGAGTTGATCTGGTTAGAAAAGGCTACGGGCTTGATCAGAATGGCGTCATTCATCCTGTTCACCAATTCTTCCATTGGAACCTTGTTGGCGTCGTTCTTATAAAGGCCATACTTCTCTATGATGGGTTGAAGGCTGCTTCGGCTGCGAATTTGTTCTTCCATCGTGGCCAGACGTGAAACAAGGTTGTTGCCAGACACGGAGGGCACAAAACTGGTGGGCACTTTAGGCTCATCGATTAAAATTTCGCTATCCGACGTGTAGCGGGGAGAAAGCCTTTTCGCCACCATCAGGGCAATAATGGGTCCAAGAATCAAGGGGATCGCGACAAGCCATACCCTCCGCCGGAGCATCTCCGCGTAATCTTCCATTCCTAACTGGCGACCCGTAAGCATGATGAATCTTCCTCCCTCAATGCCTCTAGACCAAACCTGCCTGGCGGGGCTTCTTAAAGCCCAATCGGGCGGGGGGTGAAAATAAGTCCGACGCCAAACATCTGCCTTGCCAGATCGGCGGCGCAAAAAGAAGTTGTACACGGCCCCGCATTCGTCAATTGCCGCTGATAGCTGTAATTCAAGTAAAAACTGGCGTAACGCCCCAAAGTGCGGTCTAACGAGATAGTGGCAAACCCATAATCATAATGGGTTGCAGGAGAGGCGCTAAACGCCAGCGCCGAATTCCGGGAAATTCCCCCGTCTAACGACGAAGACCATTCTCTGCTCAGCCGTCTCGTCCAGTTTCCGCCGATCGTGTCAGAGGCTGCGCCCGCGAGCACACCGGACCCGCCCGAAGCGTAGCGCCCGCCGGACAACCCGAAAGTGTTCCTTCCGAGCGCGTAAGTCAGGGTCCCAAACCCGCTGGCAAGCGTTTGATTGTGGGTTACTGCCCCCATCCGGTCACTTATAAATTCAGGGCCGCCGTAAAGCTGTAGCGCAAGCCGGCCCGTAATCTTCCGGCCGTAATCAAAGTCCACCGAATTGGAATTGAACGAATCGGGTATCCCGACATAGTGAAAGGTGCTGTAGTAGTACGAAACTCCAATCGAGTCCCGGGCGGTCAAAGTATGTTGCAGCCCGCCTGACCCCATCGCGTCATTCTCGTTCAAAAATCCTGTCCCGCGAGAGCCCGCTTGCAACGTTCCATACGACCCCACCGCGGTGACTGACGTCCGGCTGGTAAGCGCATATTCAATTTGCAGTAACGCAGCATTGTTATAGCTGCTCTCCGAGTTGGTTAAAATCGATTGGTTGGGCACGAGCGACGGGTTGATCTGTCCCAAACCACCTAATGAATACAAGCTCGAGCTGAGCCCCCCTAATCCTCCGATGCCGCCAAACCCAAAAGCAGCCGCCGGCAAATAGCTGAAAATATCGGTAAGGCTCACCGTCACCCGGCGGAACTGGATTGAATCCGCAAGGCTGAGGGAGTGGAAGGCAGAGTCCAGATAGGTGTAACGGCTGTTGTTGTAAATGTATCCCCCGCCAAGGTAATTCACAGAGAACTGGTTTCTCCGGCTCGAATCAACCAGCAAAAAGTTCGCTTCGGGGAGGGTGGCCAGCACGACCTGGTTCTGCGAACCGCTGCCATATTGAGGATTGTTTGTCCCCATTTCGCCGATCGAAAATTGGGTTTGAAGATAATTGCGCCCTTCGAAGGCGGAACCCAGCGTGTACAAATAGGCTCCCGCTAAGGGGTGCGTATCGGGCTGTATCTGCGAGGTTGTCTCGCTGGCGCTAGGGTTGGGCACAGAGGCCTCTGGGGCGCTTTGGCTTGTATCCTGCGGCCAAGCTGAAGGGGCGAACAGGAACAGGAGGAGAAAAACCCCGATCAGGCGTAAGTTTTGGTTCATCGATATATGACCTCGGACGGATTGGTTAGGGGATAACTAGGGTATCGCCCGGCTTCAGTTCAACGTTCTCCTGCAAATCCTTTCCTTGCACCACCATCTTGTAATTAAATGGCAGCTTCTGGTTCCGGCGCAGAATGTAAACCTTTTTTTCATTGGCAAATTGGGTGAAGCCGCCCGCAGAAGAGATCGCCTGCAACGCGGTCAGGCCAGGCAATAACGGGAAGACCCCGGGATGCGCCACTTCGCCCAGTACATAGTATCGCTGGCTGTTCACCTGCGTGACCACGACCGTGACTTGAGGGTCCTTGACGAAACCTTTGAGCTTCTGTGTGATCGAATCCGCCAGTTGCATCGCGGTAAGCCCGGCGGCTGGAACGTCATTCAGCAGCGGGATGGAAATCTTCCCATCGGGACGCACGGGCAGACCCCTGAATGTCAGCTCAGTATTCTGCCAGACATCAATATCCAGCAAATCTCCGGGCCCAATCACATACGTCGGCCCTGCGGCGATCATGGGCGTCTTCTGGACTTGCGCTGAAGCCTCAGTTTTCTGGTCCTGCCCTTGTACCACGGCTGGAATAAGGGCCACCGCAACGAGACCCAGGATAATCCACCTCATGCTTCTGGTTATCATGACGAAGTCCTCCAAATAACAGCAAATTAAGAAGCAGGCTCTTCGAGACCGATTTGTTTCAGCTTGTAGAGAAGCGCCTTATAGCTGATCTGTAACTCTTCGGCCGCCCGCTTCCGGTTCCATCGCGTCCGTGACAGAACTTTCAAAATCAATTCCCGCTCAGCCTGTCTCGACGCCGCGCGCGCCGCTTGTTTGAGTGAAGGAGATTCCAGCCCAGGGGGCGGGGATGAGACCTCAACCGGCCATTCGCCGAATTCCCTCAATGCACGCGACTCGCCGCCCAAAGCGACCAGCCGCTTCATGGTGTTTTCGAGCTCCCGCACATTGCCGGGCCACGAGTGCTCGTTCAGGCGCCCGCCCATCGCCGGGCTGATTTGAGGTATAGGCCGTCCATAAAGGCGCGAATACTTGTCCAGAAAAAACTTTGCCAGCGGTACAATGTCTTCTTTCCGCTGGCGAAGCGGCGGCAGCCACAGGCAAACACCGCTCAGGCGGTAATATAAATCGCGCCGGAAGTGTCCCGAGTGCATGACTTCGTCCATGTTCCGGCAACTCGTGGAGATGACACTTGCCGCCAATTGGAATTTCTCAGAACCTCCATCCAGACGCGCAAAGGACTCGAGCAGCCGCGCCTGGCACGCAGAGCTGATGTCCGCTATCTCATCCAGGAATACTGTGCCACGCCTTAACGAATCGCCATCGGCTTCGCGCAATGACAGCATCTGGTCGAAATCTTCCGGCTTGAGGCTCGCGCATTGCAACTTGATAAATGGGGCTTCGCGCCGATGCGACAGTTGATGAATAGTAAGCGCGGCAATTTCCTTTCCCGTCCCAGTTTCACCGGCAATAAGGACGGGAATATCGGTCGAGGCAATGTCCGCGATCACGGATTCAATCGCTTGCATGGCGGGACTCGCAGACGGGCCGAGAGCGCCGCCAATGTGGCTGCGTGAATCAACATGATTCTCTTCGTCACTTTGCCGTGGAATCTTGATAAGCATCCTGTTTTCTTTGGCCCTCCGGTTTCCCACAAATGGATGGAAACGCCCGGAAGGTCGAAATACAGCACGCCGGAGTCCAATCAACCCTGAACAAGTTTAATTGTACAACAGGTCTCAATCTCCTATCATTGCAAGAAGATACAATATATTCTATCCTCGGATGCGGACATTACACGCATAGTTATACTGATGAATTTCCATAAATAGGTAATTTTTTTCTCTTTAGAGTGGTTTCAAACGACGGTTTGGCAGAGAGCCAGCCTAAAAGCCATGATAGAGATCTAAAAAATCCCAAAGGTTTAAGGGGAGAATTGACTGCTTGCGGCCTGACCTTGCATAACTCCTTTTTTATCAGTCGAGCGGGCGGGAATGATCGTGCTTATTGCTTATTCATCCGCACCGTGTATTTCTCCAATATCCCTAAAAGCCAAGCGCCCTGGGGTTGCAGCGAGCCATATTTCGTGAGACAGCGAATCCATAAGCGATTGAAAATAAACCTTAAGTAGAACGTGAATCCGCCCAATTCCAAAAGCGGGAGTTTCATTTTCTTAGCAAATTATTAGATCAAAAAAGAGCTATCTAATTTTGCCGACACGGTGTTTTGAGTTGGTCTTGAGCAAAGACAAACGATGCAAGCCTAATCTACCTACAACCTTGGGCCGTGCTAAGTTCTAAAGTACCGCTCATAGGCTAGAACAGTGGGTGCAGCAGACTGGGTGACCAGCCGGAGGTAAATGATGTCAAAGAGGTTGTGGCTGTGATATGGCAAAGTGCGGAGAGCTCCGCTAGCCCTGAATCGGGCCTTACTTTAGCCGAAATCGGCTCGGCGGCAAGGGGAAAAGAGGGCGCATCCGCCGAATACCCCACCACTTCTATTGAGATCGCGTTGATGAAGGCTCTGGAAAGCAATGGTCTGGTCCCAGACAGTGGAACCAGGATTGCTCTGTCCTAAAGCCTCCTCGTGGAAGCGAAGGTTAAGACACGACGGTCAGCGATGAACGATATTGAACAATCAACATTGGTCGATAACTCCAGTTCCGGGGTTTCCGGCCTTCCGCGCTGGGTTTGGCCCGGGCTGGCGCTTGCGATTCTGATTGCTTATCTTTATCTCCACATTGTGCACCGGTTGGTAGATCAATGGTGGACTGATCCAAACTACTCCCACGGATTTCTTGTCCCCCTGTTTTCGGCTTTCATCATCTGGAAAGACCGTGAAAAGCTGCGCGCGATTGAGGCTCAACCGTCTGCCTCAGGCTTGTTGGTCATTATTTTCGGATTAGGGATACTGGTTTTTGGGGCGCTGGGCGCGGAACTATTCATGTCCCGAACCTCGCTTCTGTTCATTCTTGCCGGGCTGGTGGTTTACTTTCAGGGATGGAAGTATTTCAAGGCGGTCCTTTTCCCATGGCTTTTCTTATTTCTTATGGTGCCTCCCCCCACCCTGGTGATGAATATGGTCACGATTCCATTGCAGTTCCTGGCTTCGGACCTGGCAACTTGGTTTCTCCAGTTGTTTGGCGTACCCGTGCTTCAAAATGGCAACGTGCTTCAGTTACCGAATATGTCACTTGAGGTCGTTGAGGCCTGCAGCGGCATCCGCTCGCTCATTTCGCTAGTGACGCTGGCCATCATCTACGGCTATCTTCTGGAAGAAAGCTACGTGCTGCGGACCGTACTGGCGGTTGCGGCGGTCCCCATCGCGGTCCTGGCCAATGGGCTGCGGATTATGGGCACAGGCATTACCGGGCTTTACTGGGACCCCGATAAGGCGCAAGGTTTTTTTCATGAATTTTCAGGCTGGGTGATTTTTATCCTTTCATTGATCGCGCTCTTCATTCTTCACCGGGCGCTTCGCGGGTTGTTCCGGTTATCCCATAGGTGGCTGGCGGCATGACATTACAAAGACGGTCGTGGTACCGGGGTCTGTGGCCGGTTCTCATCCTTTTTGCCGGCGCGCTCTTCCTGCGTTCGCATTCACACGCTGAGGTCTTGCCCCCGCACAAAGAACTGGATTCCTTTCCCGCCCAGGTTGGCCAGTGGACTGGAACAAGCCTGGCCATCCCGGCCGATGATCTGGCAGTCCTCGGCCCAGGCCAATTCCTCGAGAGGCTTTATCGGGATCCGGGAAGAACGTCGATTGACCTGTTCATAGCCTATTTCCCGAGCCAGAGCACCGGGGACACCATCCACTCGCCCAAACACTGCCTTCCGGGCGCAGGGTGGACACCCACCGAGTCAAAAATCATCCAAATTCCGTGGGGAAATGGCCAGGTTCTAACGGCAAACTACTATGTTCTGCAACTGGGTCTGAGCAAAGAAGTGGTCATTTACTGGTTTCAGTCGCACGGGCGAAGCGTAGCGAACGAATATTGGGTGAAATTCTACCTGATAGAAGACGCTCTGCGAATGAATCGTACCGACGGGGCATTGATCCGGGTGATCACCCCGCTAGGAGATACAGAGGCGTTGAGCGGCGGAGAGCAGAGAGCTTTGAGTTTTACCAAACAGATTCTGCCCATGCTCAGCAGCTACATACCCAACTAGTGTTGCGTTCGGAAATTGCGATGACTTATTCGGCGCGCGTTCTTTGATTGTAGCGCCGGGCTTCACGCCCGGCATGCCGCCCTAAAGGGCGGCGCCACAAGTAAACGTATTTGAAAAACGCAACACTAGCCTGAGGCGGAGATTCCACGCTGCTGGTTTTAGTTCGAGTGGCGCTGGCCAGAGGATGATCTGTGCGGTTGCCGTGATGGACCCTGGGGCGTCATGCGGCGTCAGGTAAGGAGAAGGAAGCGATGAGCAAATCATATCAGTTCAGACTGTGCGTCATCCTCTTGGTTTTGACCGGCTTGATCGGCGGCTGCACCCGCGACCCCAACGTGCGCAAGCAGAAGTTCTACCAGAGCGGAGCGCGTTTCTTCAGCAAGGGTGAGTATAACGATGCGGTGATTCAGTTTTCCAACGCGATCAAGATCGACCCGAAATATGAGCCGGCATATTACCAGCTTGCCCGCTGTTATCTCAAGCTGGGTCCCAGCCACTTCAGGGACGCCTACCAGGAATTGACGCGCGCCGTCGAATTGCGGCCGAATGATCTGAAGGCCCAGACCGACTTGGGAAACATCCTCCTTGCCGCGCGGCAATTCAAGCAGGCCCAAGACCGGGCCAAGCTCGTGCTGCAGAAGGACCCCAAGAATGTTGACGCTTTGATCTTGATGGCCAATTCGAACGCCGGGCTCTCCAACACCGTCGATTCGCTCGCGGAGATGCAAAACGCTATTCAACTGCAGCCTGGCCGCACCGAGTCCTATCTGAATATGGGCGTTCTCCAGCTCAGCGCCAAAAAAGTGGACGACGCCGAGGAGAGTTTCAAAAAGGCGGTCGAGGTTGATCCGAAGTCGGTTCAGGCCGTAATGGCTCTCGGGAATTTTTACGTTTCACAGCATCGCTTCCCCGACGCCGAACAGGCGTTTCAGAAGGCTATTAGCCTCGCGCCCACCAATCCCATGCCACGTGCGGCGGTGGCGCAGGTTTACATGCTGGAGGGAAAACTCAGCCAGGCGGAGCAGACACTGGTGGATGCGAAGAAGGCGATCCCGGATAATCCCGTCGCCTACAACATGCTCGCGCGTTTTTATTTTGAAACCCGCCAGTACCAAAAAGCCTTGTCGGAGTATGCTTCCCTGGTGAAGGAACATCCCAAGGATATTAATGTCCAGAAAGCCTATGCGCAGCTTCTGATCCTGGGCCACCAATATGACGAGGCGGCAAAAATCGATGACGCAATCCTGAAGAAGAACGCGCAAGATTCCGGAGCTTTGATTCTCCGGGGAGAGATCGAAGAAGGCCAGAACAAGCCGGACGATGCGATCAACACCTTGCAGCCGGTGTTGAAAGCAGAACCCGATAATTACTCGGCCCATTACTATCTCGGGCTGGCCTTTAACATGACGAACCAGTCGGACCGGGCGGAGAGCGAGTGGCGTGAGGCTGCCCGCTTGAACCCCAACATGGTCGAAGCCGAGCGGGCGCTCGCGGGTGTGGCGCTTCGCAAGGGCGACGCCGACCTGCTCAAACAGGCCTCCTCGCAACTGATCAAGCTCATGCCGAACTCGCCCGAGGGCTACATCCTTCAGGCCCAGGGTGAGTTGAACCAGAAAAATACCAATGCCGCCGAAGCGGACCTCAACAAAGCGATTCAGGCTGCGCCGCAGGACCCGTCCGGCTATACCAGCCTTGCCGATTTGCGGTTCAGCCAGAAGAAATACCCGGAGGCGCAAAAACTCTTCCAGCAGGCTTTGGGTAAAAATCCTGGCTATACGCAGGCGCTGCGAGGATTGGTGAATGTCGACTTGCTGCAAAAAAAGCCGGACGCGGCGCTCGATCTTATTAACGCGCAAATTACCAAGGCGCCCAACAGCAGCCCTTATTACTTGCTTCTGGCAAACGTTTATTTGGTTAAGCGCGATTTGCCTCACGCGGAGGCTGCGTGCGCCCAGGCCATCCGTCTCGATAAGAACAACCTGGCTGCTCTGATGTTGCTCGGACAGATCCAAACGGGCATGGGATCCGAGAGCGCCGCGGCCAGCGCCTACAACCAGGCCATTGAAGTAAACCCCCGCGACATCCGCCCCTATTTTGCGCTCGCGGAACTTGACGATCAAATGGGAGACTGGCAGAAGGCGCAGGGCCTCTATCAAAAGGTGCTTCAAATCCAGCCGGATTTTGCGCCCGCTCAAAACAATCTGGCTTACCTCATGATCGAGCACAAGCAGAACCTGGATGTGGCGCTGTCTCTGGCCCAATCCGCGCTCCGGACCATGCCGGATAACCCCGCCGCCGCCGATACGCTGGGCAGCGCCTATTTTCAGCGCGGCGACTACCAGATGGCCGAGGGCATGTTTAAACAAGCGGTCGGCAAGGAGCCAAAGGATGCCTCCATGCACTACCACCTCGGTCTAACCTATCAGAAGCTGGGAGAACGCAGCTTGGCGAAGACGGAGCTGGAGCAAGTCTTGTCCCTCGATCCAAAATTCAAAGACGCTGATCAAGTGCGTCAAGCTCTCACCCAGCTCAATAACGGCTAGATCCGGGCATTTTCAAATCCGACGACATGCGGCGCCGGGGCTCACTCACCGTGCGCTGTGTGTTACTCTGCTTCATAGAGGGGTTTTTCGCCAGCCGCCATGGGCGAGCGTGGCGATTCCAATCATCACCGGGCTTATGACTCAACCCTTCTTGAGCGTTGTTATTCCCGCCTATAACGAAGCCAGGCGAATTAAAGCACCCCTCGAAGCCCTCCGGCGCTACGCCGGGTCCAAGGATTTTTCACTCGAACTCATTATCGTAGACGATGGGTCAACGGATTCCATGCCCGCGCTTCTTGAAGAGATGCGGCCGGGCTGGCCGGGGCTGCGAATCCTGCGCAATCAGCCGAACCGCGGCAAGGGTTATAGCGTGCGCCGCGGCTTCCTCGAAGCTCAGGGCGTATACGTTTTATTTACGGACGCCGATTTTTCCACCCCGATTGAAGAGGCAGACCGGCTCATAAGTCTCCTCGAGTCGGCCCGCGCGGACGCCGCGATTGGGTCGCGCGCCTTGCAACGGAATTTGATCGGAGTGCGCCAACGATGGGTGCGCGAGTTTGGCGGGCGATTCTTCAATCTTCTGGTCCGCCTGTTTACCGGGCTGAAGATCCACGATACGCAGTGCGGCTTCAAACTCTTCCGCCGCGAAACCACCCGGTTTGCCTTTGAGTTGCAGCGCGTGGATGGCTTTGGATTCGATCCGGAGATTCTTTTCCTCATCCAGCGTTTTGGCGGCAAAATCCTTGAAGTGCCGGTGCGTTGGAATAACGACCCGGCCACCAAAGTCCGGTTCCTGAGAGATTCCTCAAGGATGCTTCTGGAATTAGCCGTCCTCCGCTGGCGCGCCTTCACCGGGAAGTACGACTCCGTCCGTGGCCCCAAATCAAGCTGACAACTTGCCTAGCATTATGGCTTCTTGACCCCGGCTGCTCACGCATGACCCAGCGCAATTTCTTTCGCGGGCTTGCCGATAAGACTAGAGGGGGGCGCGGTGTTTGGATCGCCAAGAATCTATGGGTGGGTCCATGGGACCGGAGGGTTCGATGAACTTCGCCTCTGACCTCTTCTACTCATTTCTCCCGAAGCGGCGCTGGAAGGGCCAGTTTCCTTCCTCGAACGCTGCGATGCTCTCAGGAATAATAGAGTCGGGGCTGTGCGCATGGTTGTTGCTTTATCGCTACGTCCACTTTTTCTCAATCCATGCGCAGCAACTCGTCAGACTTTCACACGGTTCAATTTCCCGCGCAAACGTGGGAACTCAGTTATATTTTGGCGTGGTTCTTAGCGTCCAATATCTTCTTTTTGAACCCATATCCCTTCTTCTCCTATACCTTGCTGGGGAGGGACTCGTTCGTGCTCTGGCTGCATTGGTTACCGAAGAGGTTATCCCTAGCCTTCCTTTTAAACTGATCGATTCGCTTGAGCGAATGTATGGTAGAAACCCAAGAGGAAAGCGGGGGTGGTTGCACGGTTGGTGCTTTTCCAACCGTGGGCTTTTTCTTCGCGCACAAACCCACGGTTAAATCATACGGCGAGTTAACCGTGGCTACTCCTGTATCGGCGGCCTCTGGCCGCCGGTTTTTAATAG
>JBOGJY010000563.1:0-5677 GCA_050745325.1 Terriglobia bacterium | reverse complement strand
AATGCGCTTGATAAGATGCTTTCCGAAAACAACATCAAGTACATCAAGTGGGACATGAACCGCAACTTCTCCGAGCCGGGCTGGCCGGAAATGCCGGTGGCGGAGCAGAAGGAAATCTGGGTGAAGTACGTTCGCAACGTTTACAACATTATGGACCGCCTGCGCGCCAAGCATCCGGGCCTCGAAATTGAATCGTGCTCGGGCGGTGGGGGGCGCGTGGACCTGGGCATTCTGAAGCGCGTGGACGACGTCTGGCCCTCGGATGATACCGAGGCCTTCGACCGGCTTCGCATTCAGGAAGGGTTCACCTACGCCTACACTCCCAGAATCATGTCTGACTGGGTGACGGACGTGCCGAACCTTAACGGGCGCTCGACGCCGCTCAAGTTCCGTTTCCTGGTGGCCATGCAGGGCGCGCTCGGCATCGGCGCCAATTTGAACAAGTGGTCTGCGGAGGACTTTGCCCTGGCCACCCGGATGGTGAGCTATTACAAAACCATTCGAGCCACAGTGCAGGAAGGCAATCTCTACCGGTTGTTCCTACCCCGCAAAGGCAACTTCGCGGCCAACGAATATGTGTCGGCGGACGGCTCGCAGGCCGTCTTATTCGCGTTCCTTCATTCCCAGCAATATCTGTGGTCGGCTCCCACAGTTTACCTGCGCGGGCTGGATGCGAACGCTCTATACCGAATCAAGAGGATTGACAACAAGCTGATCGAAAAGCAGGAGGTTGTGAGCGGGTCGTTCCTGATGAACCACGGACTCCATCTCGCGCTCGGTGGAGACTACGACAGCACTTCGCTTGAGTTCGATCAGGTCAAGGGTGGCGAATGAGCTGCATATCCGTTTGACATTGGGCGACAGGGGAGTCCATAAAGAAGAGAGTGAGCCACCGCCAGCCGCGCTTTTGAATCACCGCAAGTTCGCCGGTTTGACGGTGACCGCCGCTACCGCGCCAGGAGGAAATGCTATGTCTTCGATCTCGGTTGCAAAACAGGAATCGCCCATGTGGATTGGCGGCGAACCCGTCAGAACGCGTTCCGTACGGACCATCTGCCTGCCCTACGACGGCACGCCCGTCGGCGATGTTTATGAGGCGGACGAAAGCGTTGTGGAGCAAGCCATTACCGCCGCCCAATCGGGCGCGCGCGCGATGGCAGCTTTGACGCTCTACGAGCGGGCGGAGCTTCTTGAACGGATGCGGCGCCTGCTCGAACGCGACGCCGAAGAATTTGCCCGGTTGATTTCGAGCGAAACCGGCAAGCCCATCCGCGAGGCCCGCGTCGAGGCTGAACGCAGCCAGCAAACCCTGCTTGCTTCGGCGGATGCGGCGCGAGGCTTGCACGGTGAAACTATTCCGCTCGATGCCGCGCCTACGGGCAAGGGACGCATGGCCATCACGGTGCGCGAGCCGCTTGGCGTTATCGCGGCGATCACGCCGTTCAACTTCCCACTGAATCTCGCAATGCATAAAATCGGCCCCGCTTTTGCCGCCGGAAACAGTGTCATCCACAAGCCCTCCGAAAACACTCCCCTCTCGGCCTTGCGATTTGCCCGCCTGATCCAGGAGGCCGGGGCCCCGGCAGGCGCGTACAACGTTGTGACAGGGGCCGGTGAGGTGGTCGGAGACCGCATCGTCTCTGACGAGCGCGTGGCGATGATCACGTTCACCGGAAGCGTTGGAGTTGGAGAGCAGATCCGCTCCAAGGCCGGACTGCGGCGGGTATCGCTCGAGCTGGGCAACAACTCGTCGTTGATCGTGGAGCCGGACGCCGATCTCAGCACAATCGTTCCGCGGTGCGTGACCGGCGGTTTTTCGCACTCGGGTCAAGTCTGCATTTCCGTTCAGAACATTTATCTGCACGAAGATGTGGCCGCGAAGTTTACGCCGATGTTTGTTGAAAAGACCCGCGCGCTGAAGATCGGGCACCCATTTGAAGACAGTTCCGAGGTATCTTCGCTCATCAACGTGGAACAGGCGGAGAGGGTAGAATCGTGGATCGGAACGGCCGTCAAAGCTGGCGCGCGCGTTCTTACGGGCGGGACCCGGCGCCGGGCTACCCTAGAGCCCACGATCCTTGACGACGTGCTCCCTCACCTTGATATCTCCTGCAAAGAGGTCTTCGGTCCGGTCGTTGTTTTGCACCGTTACCATGATCTCGACGATGCGATTGCTGAGGTCAATTCCGGCCCCTATGGCTTGCAGGTAGGCGTCTGCACGCAGGATATCGGCCGTGCGTTCCGGGCAGCTCAGGCTCTACACTTCGGCGGCGTCATGGTGAACGACGTGCCGGCGTATCGTGTGGACCACATGCCATATGGCGGCGTCAAAAAGAGCGGCATTGGCCGCGAAGGCCCGCGCTACGCCATCGAAGAGATGACCGAACTCAAATTGATTTGCTGGCGCGTCTGAGCGCAGGATGTCCTTTGGCCGCAACCCAATCCATTGTCATCCTGAGCGAAGCGAAGGATCTGCTTCTGCTGGACGCTCTCCCGAAAAAGCAGATTCTTCGCTTCGCTCAGAATGACAGTGAAAGCTCCTTCTTCAGTGGGCTGCAAAAGAAATCAACAATCCAACGGCTCACGGGCTGCGCAGCGCGGCAACGGGAAAGTAAAGACCTTCCTCCTTCCGTTGCCACCAGTTTCCGGTGGCGCGCCTTTCTGCAAAACTGGTGAAAGTATATTCGTAAGCGACAGCCCGGATGTAACGAGGAGGCGCCGTAGGAAAAGGGTTGCGACCCAGCAGGTTGAGCGTCTGGGGCGAGCCTTCCAGCAGACGGGCCATTAGATTCACAAACCACGGAGTGCTGCGGTAGTTGCTCAACGCGGCGAACCACATCTGCCAGTCGAGGCGCGGCTGATAAGGCGCGACCCAGCGCGGCGCCTTTCGCAGATCGCCGGGCTTATATTTGAATTCGTAGTCCTGCCAGTCGGTCCCGTCATTACTTCCCTGGATGATGATTTCAGTCCGGACCGTGGTCATCACGGCAAAAAGCCCATAGCTGTTCACGACGTGAAAGGGCTCGAGCCAGTTTGACGTGACGTTCAGCGCCACCCGGGGCACAGCCCGCCTGCCGAAGATCGTGGCTGCGAATAGCGCCACGCTTCCGAAGAGGATTACCACAGCAAGCAATGCAAGGCAAGCCCTGCGCGAAACGGAACTTTTAACCCGCGCAGCCGCGAACAATGCGCGGCTTGTGACCGCCCGAGGCAGAACGCGACGCAGGAATTGATCGTCGAGAAGAAGCAGGCAAAGCGCAACGGTCAGAAGGTTGAAGTATGCGTAGTTCCCGGTGATGGCGATCAATATCTGAAAGAAGATGAGCAGCGCGCAGCCCAGCAGCCTCAGCCGGCGCGGAAAGAAGATGAGGAACGGGACCAAGAGCTCAAAGAAGAACACCCCCGCGGTGGAGGCTTTCTGAAACCATCCCGGCAGTTGAAACGCATACCAAGCCAGCGGCGTGGGAAGCGGCTGCGTTTCGTAGTGATAATCGAGCGCGGTGAGATTGCGCCAAGTGGGATCATGGCTCAAGAGCTTGACAGCGCCCGAGAGAAACACCAAGCGAAACAAAAGCCAGCGCAGCAGCCACACAATGGTCTTCGAAGGCGGGCGGGCGGCGGCTTCGGGATCAATGCGCTTCCAGCGAATGCCGAAGCGGTTCCACGGCGCGAGGAAGATCGCCAGGAACCCCGCTTCGAGCAGCAGAATGTCCCACTGAAACGACATAAAGTCCTGGCCGACGCTAACGAGCGACAAGTAGAACAGCCAGAGAATAAGCAGCACCGGCCCCGGCGCGATGTCGAGGATCAGCAAGACGGAGAGGACGGTTCCACCGCCGGCAAGGAATTTCAGGAAGCCGTTGCTCGCGCTCAACCAGGCGAGCGTGGGAATAAGATGATACCGTTCCGGTCCCACGTTTTGCGCGATGGCGGCGAGATAAATGTGCGCAGGCAGGATGCCGTGCGATCCGATCAATCCGCCGATCTGCGGCCAGAGCGAAGCGAAGGCGGCAAGATAGACCACGCCGAGCAGCCGCAGGAAAACCGCGCGCGTGAGGAAATGCGAGGGAGGGTCAAGGCTCTTGCCCCAGAAGAACAGCCGGATCTTATCGAAAAACGGACGGTGTCCGGCGACAATGCGGTAGGCCGTCTCGCTCAGCGGAGCGAAGCCTGGCGCCCGCTGGTACATCCACAGCAGCCAGCCGCAGCCGGGCACGAGCGCCACCAAACGGAACACCGCTTCTGCGGCGCTCGATAAGGAGTCCGGCGGTTCGATGAGCAGCACGGACCGCTTGAAATTTTCGAGAGGGATCTCCGGGAAGTCTTGGGCGGCGGTCTGGAACGGAGCATAGTCAACCCGGTCCCGCGTCAGTTTCCGCCAATACTCCACGTAGAAGCGGCAGAAGCCGCAATCGCCGTCAAAGATCAGGAGAGGCTTCGACACTTGCATGAGAGTCTTGGCGCAGCGAGACATATGAGACTAGTATGACAAATAATATCTGTGAGATGCGCTACGCCCACAGTCCCGCCTGTTGTAGCGCAGGATCCGTCTTTTGACCCTGCGGCATTCCCACCCTGGAAAGCAAAAGCCGCAGCGTTTGAACAACGAACGCTGTGCTACAAATCGGCTACGGCGCCACCTTCCCCTGGGCGGCGTCCCACACCGTTTTCATGCCCCGTTTCAAAGCAATATTCCCGATCCAAGAGGCGCGCGCGGCTTCGAACCCAACATCAATATTCGCGTTCGGAGACTTGCGGGACTTCACGCAATCGAGGAAATTTCTGACGTGATCGATGGTGCCATCCTGTTGCGAGGTCACCAGGACGTCCGGCTCGGGGTAGCTCTTGTGGGGCTGCCAGCGGACGCCCTGGGGATAAACGGCCATATGGGTGCGGTCGATCTTCAGCGTGGCCTTCGTCCCGCGGAATTCGATGCCGCCGTCGTCCACGCTATCATTGAGCGCGCTGGTGAAAGTGACATTGAAATTACCGGGGTATTCGTAAGCGGCCGTAATGGTATCCGGGCACTGCCATTTCATGATATAGAGATCGCCGGTGGTCGTCGCGGTCTTCGGCGCCGGCTGATCCATGTACCATTGGATCACGTCGATCCAGTGCGTCAGCAGGTCGCACAGAATGCCGCCGCCAAAGTCCCAGAAAAACCGCCAGTGGATGAATTTTTCGAGGGTAAACGGCTGGTCTGGCGCGTCGCCCAGGAACATTTTCCATTGTAATTGCGAGGTGTCAATTGGATGCGTGGCGGTCCAGCCACGGCCGGACGCGTAATCCTGGTACCAGTAGGTGTGCACAAACGTCACATCGCCAAGCATTCCGGAATCCACAATCTGCTTGCCCATGATGTAATGGGGCCAGCTCCGCTGCTGCGTCCCGGTTTGCACGACGCGGCCGCTCTGGTTGACGGCCGCCACCATCTCGACGCCTTCTGCGATGTTATGCATGATCGGCTTTTCGCAATAGGCGTCTTTGCCCGCGTGGACCGCGTCGATCAACACCTGTTTGTGCCAATGGTCGGGAGTGGCAATCAGGACGGCGTCAATATCCTTGCGGTCGAGCAACTCGTGATAATCAAGATAGACCTGCGCCTGGGGATTGAATTTCTGCTGGTCTTTCAGGCGGCGCGGCTCGTAAACGTCGCAGACGGCCACAACCTCTACAT
>JBOGJY010000562.1:0-2569 GCA_050745325.1 Terriglobia bacterium | reverse complement strand
AGCCGCGGCGATAGCCAGGAGGCGCGAGCGGCGGCTTGCCGGTACGGCGAGCGTGATTTGAACCGACGAGCGGCTGTGGGATGGCTTCGAAGCGCGCCCAGACCCGAGCTCCTGCTGAATCTCCCGCGCCGCCTGATACCGCTTCGCCGGGTCCATTTCAAGGCAGCGCAAGATGACGTTGGCGAGGCTCCGGGGCAGCTCAGGATTCACGAGCTTCGGATCCTTTGCCTTCTGCGTGATGCGCTGCATCATCATCTGGGTGACGGACTCGCCGCTGAAAGGAATGTCCCCGGTCGCCATTTCGTAGAGAATCAAGCCCAGCGCGTAAATGTCACTGCGAGCATCCGCCGGCTTTCCTTCCACCTGTTCCGGCGCCATGTAACGGGGCGTGCCCAGGACGGCGCCGGCGTGGGTCATCATGCTAGCGTCGCCTTCGAGCGATTTGGCAAGGCCAAAATCCATCACGTAAGCGTGGCCGTCTTTGTCGATCAGCACGTTCTGAGGCTTGAGATCGCGGTGGACCACGCCTTCGCTATGAGCGGCGTCAAGCGCCGCCGCGAGCTGCCGCCCGATGGCGAGAATTTGTTCAACCGGGCAGCGGCCTTGCCGTTTGAGAAGATGGTGCAGGTCTGCGCCTTCGATATAGGCCATGGAGATGAATTTCACTCCATCAACGTCACCGAGGTCGTGAATGCGGAGAATGTTCTTATGGGAAACCCGGCTGGCCAGCAACAACTCTTGCTTGAAGCGGCGCATGGATTCGGGGTCGAAGGTAAGATCAGAACGCACGAGCTTAAGCGCCACGGCGCGGTCGAGCTCCCGGTCGAACGCTTTATACACCACACCCATTCCGCCGCGCCCGAGCAGAACTTCGATTTGGTAGCGCGGGCCAAAGTTTGCGCCGGGTTCAAGGAAAACGCCGGGCAGGGAAGATGTCTGCGCGAAGCTTAGCGTATCGCCTGATTGTCCGGAAGGAGTGGGAGCGGGCGTCATCACGCCAATGGATTCAAGCTGCGATTGGCGCTGAGGCTGCGCCGAGCCCGGGTCGGGAGTCCCGGCGACAAGCGTTTCCGTTCCGCCAGGATTGACGATCACCTGGCTGCAATGGGCGCATCGCACTGCGCCGTCAGCGTTTGCCGTATGACAGTAGGGGCAGTTCATCGGGATGCCGCCAGAGACCTCCGGCCAAGGCGGCAAAGTATCTTCACCATTATCCATTACAGGAGCGGTTGCAACAAGCCCAAAGGTTAGCCTGGGGCGCGTTATCCTGGGAATGGTCCCGATAGCGTCCGGTGACGTACCCAGCGCTATCGGAGAACATCTTGGGAACGGTAGGCAGATCAGAAGTAATACTTCAGCGCAAGCTGCAGAATGCGCGGGCTGTGGGCCCCCGTAATGCGCCCAAAGTTGCTCGAAGTAATGGAGCTGGTCGGATTGTTAAAGCTGACGTTGTTGCCCACATTAAACGCTTCGAACCTGGCCTCCAGCCGCTGCCCTTCGCGGATCTGGAAGTAGCGGCTGACGGCCGTATCGATGTCGAAGTAGCTGGGTCCGAGGATCGAGTTACTCCCTGCGTTGCCAAACGTGCCCGTGGGGTTTGTCACGTAGGCCGCCGGATCGAAGTAGTTCACACAGGGAGCGACTTTCGCACAGGCTCCGGAGGTGTAAAAATTGACGCCCGAAACCACGTTCGGCCGGTCATGCCCCACGCCGGTGAGAGAGTTGTCCTTGCTGCTCGAAGGGCTGAACCAGGATCCGGTGCGATAGCTGATGATAGGCGAAATCTGCCAGCCCCCTAGCACGCGGCCCGCCCAGCCACCGTGGAACCTCGGCGTCGTCGCGACTAGCGAGGCGTTGAAATTGCCCCGCAGGTCGAACCCGCAATTGCTGTAGTCGGCGCCGGGATCAGCCGGATTCTGGAAGGAGGGTCCGGTGAGCTCGCCGGTGAAGTCCGTCAGGCTGAGACAGTGTGAATAATTGTAATTCGTGAGAAGCGTGAAGTTGTTGCTGAACCTGTGCCGGGCGGTCAGGAGTAAGGCATTATAGTTCGCATATGCCCCGTCGTAGTTCTGCGCAAGGGTCGCGTAGTATTGGCCCTGCGCAGGGTTCGCGAGATAGAGAACGCGCCGCTGGTTGGTGCTCGAGGTGCTTTGGCAGCTCTTCGCGGAAATTCCCGCCGCCGCGCATTGCGCGGCGGTCAGAAACACCGCCGGATTCATTTCATTCCCTCCCCACACGTGAACCGTGTGGTTGCCGATATAGGTGGCGGAAATCAGCCAGTTGTGGCTGAATTGGCGCTGATAGCTCAGGTCCCACTGCTGCATGTAGGTCGGCTTCTGGTTGAGTGAGAAGTTGACGTAAGTGCCCTCCAAAGTAAAGATGGCGTTTTTGGGAGGAGGAAACGCAAGCGGAAACGGGTTACCGCCCGGGTAACTCGCAAATGGATTCGTCAGGTTGCCGGCCGTGGGGCCCATCGTGGGGGTTATCGAACTGCCCCACGGAGGAGCGTCGGAATAGCGGTCGCCGTAAAAGTTCTCCGGGGTGTCGTAGAAGATCCCATAAGACGCGC
>JBOGJY010000561.1:0-9204 GCA_050745325.1 Terriglobia bacterium | reverse complement strand
TGGGCTTCCTATTTGTGCCGATCAACGTGATGGCGTTCTACTTTATTCCCCGGGAAAAGACCAACAACGCCACCGGCCTGATTAACGTCGCGCGCAATATCGGCGGCAGCGTGGGCATTTCCGTGGTCGCGACCCTCCAGGCGCGCCGCGCGCAGATGCACCAGGACGTCCTGGTCAGCCACCTGACGCCCTACGACCACACTTACCAATCCATGCTGAGCGGCACGGCGCACATGCTTCAATCGGCGGGGGCTAGCGCCTCCGAGGCCCTCGCGCAAGCCCAAGGGCTGCTCTACGGCGAGTTGCTTCGCCAGTCCGCCATGCTCGCCTTCATCGACGTATTTAAGATGCTGGCCTACGTCTGCCTGGGCATGATTCCATTGATGTTCCTGATGAAAAAAATGCGCCCGCGCAAAGGCAGCGTTCCAGTGCATTAAGGGGGCGCAGCGCGGCGCGGCCAAGCCGCAACCCAAGGCGATGTCATGCTGAGCAGAGCGAAGCATCTGCTTGTGTTGAGCCCGGCCTCTGAGAAAAGCAGATGCTTCGCTTCGCTCAGCATGACAATTGCGGGAGTCTCTGCAACACCGCAACAAATCCGTTCACGGGAGGTTTAATGATGGTAATCGCATTTCTGATCGGTAGGATTATCTTTGGTGGATTTTTCATTATGGCTGGGTTCAACCATTTCGCCGAACTGGATTCCATGAGCGGCTACGTCAAGGCCAAGGGCGTGCCCGCGCCCAAGCTCGCGATGGGGGGATCGGGGGCGCTTCTGATTTTGGGCGGCTTGAGCTTGCTCCTGGGCTTCGATCCGGTTATCGGGATCATTCTTCTGATTATCTTTTTCCTTGGTGTTACACCCGTCATGCACGCGTTCTGGAAGGTCGATGATCCCATGGCCCGGATGGCAGAGAGGGTCAATTTCATGAAAAACCTGGCGCTCGTCGGCGCGCTTTTGATGCTGCTTGCCCTCGGGACGCCGTGGCCCTACAGCCTGTGAGCAACTACTGTTGCGTTCGGAAATTGCCATGACTTATTCGGCGCCCGTTCTTTGATTGTAGCGCCGGGCTTTACGCCCGGCATGTCGCCCTAAAGGGCGACGCTACGAGTAAACGTATTTGAAAAACGCAACACTGGCAGGCAAGCCGGCCCGCGCAATCCGTCCGCCCTCTGCTTGACAAAGGGTTTACCATATGGTTTTGTACTAGATTTGAGGCTCGGTTCCTGCTCCCCGAAGGGGAGCGGCACGAATAGCCGTGGGTGAAACCCACGGTCACGGGCGGCGAAGACAGCCGGCCCTGAAGGGGCCGAACGTTCTTACGCGCGTTATGGGTTTGCTTGATCTGAGGCAAGTCTCACTGGCAGTCTAATTTACAATGTCGACTCACATGCTCACGTTAACGTCGGAATCTCCGCTCACCGAACCCCGCCACGAGGCGGCATTTTTTTATGGCCTGTTTCTGCGGGGCCATCCGCTGCAAAAACTCCGGTCCGATATTGACGTCCCACCTGAGGTGCTCGAGCGCTGGCAGCGGCTGGCGATAAGCGACCCCTGGTATCAGGCGGCCGTACAGCGCATGGTTGACTACCGCAAGGAAGTGCTCGCCATCTTTGACTCTCTGGTTTTCCGCGAAATGGATACCCCCATCCGAACCCAGTAAATCAAATAAGTATAATGTATACAATAGGATAGCGGATACACGGGCGAGCCGCTGAGGGCTACAATCCGCTCGGGCTTGGGTGAGGTTCCCGCAGGCCCGATAGCTGCCAGATTTGGGAACACCCGCGCTTAGCTTTCGCCAAGGGTCACTTGCTTGATCCGCGGAATCAGCCACTGGACCACGCCGAGCGCGATCGGGTGCATGACTCCGGCGATGATAAAGAGGGGTATATAGGAGTGAAACCACTGCAGGATGTATCCCGCGGTTGGGGCAATGATCATGCCTCCCACCGCTCCAATCGCTCCGCCCACGCCCACCACAGCGGCCACATCCTTCTTGGGGAACATATCCGAGGCGAGCGTAAACACGTTGGCCGACCAGCCTTGATGCGCCGAGGTTGAAACCGTGATTAACGCCAGCGCCACCCAGGGGCTATGCGCGAACACCGCGATGATCCCGGTGGGCATGGAGAAGGCGCACACGGCCATCGCCGTCTTGCGTCCGGCGTTTAGAGACCAGCCGCGCTGCATGAGGTAGCCAGAAAGCCAGCCGCCCCCCACGCTGCCGATGCACGCGCCAAGGAACGGAATCATGCCAAAAAGCTCCAGCGTGTGGAGCGAAAAACCGCGCTCCTGCATCAGGTACTTCGGCAACCAGAAGATGTAGAACCACCAGATGGGGTCGGTCAGGAACTTGGCCATGAAGAATCCCCAAGCCGGACGGCACCGCAGGAGACGAAGCAGCCTGACCTTCCGCCCCTCGCTTTCGTCTTCCTCTCCGGGCTGGCGCTCGGTAATGTGCTCCAACTCCGAAGCTTTCAGCCACTTATGGCGTTCGGGCAGCCGGTAGAACAGCAGCCATAAGACGAAGGCAACGGCGCCCAGGCCGCCGGTCGCCACAAAGGCGGCGCGCCAGCCCCACTCGGCAAAGATCCATCCCACAATGGGGTAGGCGATGACCGCGCCGATGTTGGTGCCGGAATTAAAGATGCCCGTGGCCAGCGCGCGCTCGCGCTTCGGGAACCATTCCGCCACGCCCTTGATCGAGGCCGGAAAGTTGCCCGCTTCACCCAACCCGAGGGCGAAGCGCGCCATGCCGAACTCAAAAACACTGTGCGCCAGAGCGTGCGAGGCGGCGGCGACCGACCACCAGGCCATCGAGATGGCGTACCCGAGGCGGGTGCCCAGCCAGTCGATAACGCCGCCCGCGATGATCATCCCGATGGTGTAGGCGAGCTCGAAGGCGAAGACAATCCAGCCGTAATCCGCCTCGGTCCAGTGGAAGGTCTTCTGCAGATAGGGCGCAAGGATGGCGATGGTCCCACGGTCGACGTAGTTCACGGTCGAGCCGGCAAAGAGCAGCGCGCAAATGTACCAGCGAAGGCCGGAGATTTTGAAGGAGTGTTCGGAGGCGGCAGGCATATTAGGAGTTGAAGCGGTCATTCACGAATGGTGTTCATCGGTCCAGGGATCATCAGGAACGAATGATCTTACCGTCATCGCGGGGAAAAGTACACGGAGAGTTTTGCGAGGGAATCAGGGGTTTGCGGCTTTTCTCCCGCGGGCGCTCCCCCCACCGCGAAGCGGTGGAATGTGAATAGCCGTGGGCGCAGCCCACGGTTAGGCGCGCAAAAATCACCCGGCCCTGAAGGGGCCAAACAACAATATTTTAGTGTCCTGGCGATGGTCCTGATATTCAACCCCTTCGGGGTTGACCCCGATAAAAATGAATGCAATCAGTCCTCCGTGGGCTTAGGCCCACGGCTATTCACGTTGCGCCGCTTCGCGGCGCGGTTGTTGGAAAGAGGTAGCCACGGTCAGCGCTCTGTTGACCCTGGCTACCGCTTCGCGGCGCGGTTGTTTGGAAGCCGCCGCTGCTCGCTCTATTCAGCCGGCAGAACCATTACCAAGCCTTCCCGGATCAGCCGTTGAATGAGGGTGATCTTGCCGGCGTCGTCCAAGCCGCCGGGAAGGTCACGAACCGTGAACCGGGATGTCGCCAGGGCGAATCGCAGCGCTTCGTGCGTGTAAGGCGGGAAGCTGATCCGGCGTCCATAGCAATCAATCGAGGCCGACTTTTCATCCGCCAGCAGGCGAAAAATGATGTTGGGTCTCGCCCCCACAACGCTATCTATCGCCAGGCGGTCGAGGTCCGCCATTTGGGTCATCTGGCCCCGGAGCAGCGGAGGGCACGCCGAGATGAATTCATCGGCGAAACTGTCGAGCGCCACATCAAAATTCGATCCTGCCGGAACCCGCTGCAGAAGCGTTCGCAGCGTCTCCCGCGCCTGCGCGCGGTCGAATTCCGGCCGCGCGAACCCTGGAGGAAGCGATTTGCGAAACGCAGGGTCGTTCAAGCTGGCATGGGCCACCAGTTCCAGCAGGAGATCGGCCCACGTGTATCTCAGAACCCCAACGGTGATGTGAAGCGAAACCGTATCGGTGGAATGCGCGTCGTGGACAATACCACGGGGAATGTAGGCTACATCTCCGGCGTTCAACTCGAATTCGAGCGTGGGGGCGCCTTGCGCGTGAATCGCGGAGTCAAAATCCTGCCCTGGGAGCGGCAGATCGACGGGGGTTCCATAGATGGTCCATTTTTTGGAGCCGGTAACCTGCAGCACGAATACGTCGTGGGTGTCGTAGTGAGGCTTCGCGCCTTGCGCTCCGGGGGGCGTAAGGTAGACGTTAGCCTGAAAAGGGAAACTGAATTCGCTTTCGAGGCTCCGGCAGAAGAGAGCCAGCGGCGGTACGACGGTATCCAGGAACGCCAAGCTTATCGTGGAACCCTCCGCAAAGAGCTGATAAACCTTGGCAACGTCGAGCGAGCCGCCACTTACGGTGTAGTCGTCGGAGGTAATTCCGCGGCTCGCGTTTTTCAGCGTGATGTCGGGATATTTGCGGTCGAGCGTGGTGAGCACCCGGTCTACTTCATCCAAAGACAACAGCGGGCTGAAGTAATTGGGCTGACTGCGCTTCACCACGAGCGGCTGCTTTTCCCAGGTGGTTGCAAAAAACTGCTGCTTGCGGGTGGGGTGGATCAGCCATTCGAGGGACGGATTGAGTTCCGAAGATAACGCTTTCTTTAAGGGCAAACTACTGCGGGCTGCGGAATCAGGCATAGGTTGTAGCGGCGGCGTCCCCGCCGCCGGGCGTTGTTGTCAATCATTTCGGCGGCGAGACGCCGCCGCTACAGAAGCTCATTCGCCTGTCATCCTGAGCGTCGCGAAGGATCTGCTTGTGGTTTCGTGGAAAAAGCAGGTTCTTCGCTGCGCTCAGAATGACAGTCACCACCCTGCGGTGCAAAGCGGCGACATCCCGCTTCAGTGAACCGTGTTGGTGTTAGCCGGGCTTTCGCCCGGCCGCTCTCTACTTGTCAGGATCGCTGCCCTTCTTCTTTTTTTTGTCGGGGTCGCTGCCCTTCTTCTTTTTCTTCTTGTCAGGGTCGCTTCCCTTCTTCTTGTCCGGATCGCTCGCTTCCTGCGCCGCAGCTTTTACGCCGGACACAATGACCGCGGCGCCGGCCAGGAATGCGCCGGCCGCAGTCAGGAACGACCGCCTGGGAAGTTTCCGCTCGGTAACGATTTGCTCGTCCGCGAGGGTTTTAGACGGTTCTTGATTAACTAGCTTGGGATCTTGATCAGCCACGGTTTTGCTCCTTTTCAGATGAGATGATTAAAATCTACCCGGCATCATTTGCGGCGTTCTCTGACCGCCGGAAACCCCGGCGGCGGGACGCCACCGCTACAATACTAGAAGGCGCGCCAAATTGCCAGCATCACTATATCATGCCTGCATCATTGATTGGGCAAACTATCGTTTGCCGGTTCATACGCCGTGCTATTCACGTACTCGTAATCGTTCCAGCCGGTGCTTTCATGCGCCGCGGTCTGGCTTGCGATCTCCATGCGCAGAGCGTCGTACATCACGCCCTGATGGCCCACGCTTAGGGTGATCACATTGTCGGCTCCCGGCGGATTCAACTGGCTCGTATTCCACTGGAAGACGACCCACTGGTAAGTCCCGGAGAGTCCGCTGCGAACCATCGCGTCCGCATTCTTGAGCCTGTAGCCGTGCCAGATGAGCGTATTCCCATTCAACGAAACCACCAGGCTGGATTCGGTCGCCGCCAGCCCCACCGACATGACCACGTATTGTCCTTGTGCCTGCTGGTCCGCCGTGGTGGTGAAGTGAACCTGCCAGTCGGGCACGGCAGCGGTTGCGCAATTCCCCACATAGGCGGGGCAGATATATTTGTAGCCGCCGGTGGTGTCATCGCCAGGGTTGTAAATCCCTGCGTACAGTCCGGGATTGAAGTTGTGCCACTGCACGTAATTCCATTGGCTCAAGTCGTGGGTGGCCGGAGTGGAACCCACTGGAGTGGCATAGTAGATTACGGCCCCCTTGTGGGCCGCAAAATCGGCCCAGTAGTTCCAATTGCCCCAATACTCGCGGTCGTCCTGAACAGCATTGCACGACGGTTTGCCCCCGCCATCACGGTCATTCTTATCGGAATTTCCGAACCCATCTCCAAACTGGTCATCCGACCGGTCGCAGGTCCTGTCCTTGTAATTGGGATCAAGATCAACGGGGTTGATAATCTCTCCATGTAGGAACTCATGGGCGGAGCGGTCAGGCACGCCCAGGGTCCAGACCGGACGTTCCGGGCTAAAGTTCTCCGGCGTGAATTTCACGCTCAGATGAGTGGGTTGATGGGCCGTAACCGTCACGTTGTCGCGCCGCAGCTCACCCCACTTGCCCAGCACGTAAGCCGAAAGCCGGTAGACGCCGGGGATGACCTTATCAAGCTGGGCGACGCCGCCCGGGTTGAGGCTCGCCCAGTATTGACCTCCTAAATGCGAATACTGGAAGTTCGTGGCGCTGTCGCTCAACACAACCCAGCTCCGAAGCGAGCCGCTGTCGTCCCGATCCAGGTTCGCCCAGTCTTCACCTGAAGGGTCAGCATCGTCATCGCTTCTGGCGCTATCAAGGTCTACTTGCACTCTGCCGCGATTCCAGGAAGGGACGTAGCCATTGTTGACCAGCTCAATTTCGCCGTCATAAAACGCCTTCAATCCTCTTGCCGAGGCGAGGGCTTCGCGGTAGAGGGAAGCCGCCGTGGGGTGCTGCGAATCAAACGAGTTGAAATGAAAATAGAACGGGCCGTAGAGCCGGTTCAATACGGTTCCGGCAGGCACGTTGAAGCTGAACTGGTTGTCAAGATGGTTGGATTGGCACTCCATGATGATGAGGTTCCCGGTAAAAATCAGGTCCTGCTTGGTAGGGCCGCCCACCAGCGATTCCTTGCTCGGCAGCACGACCCACGCCGCGAGCGTTGAGCCGTAAACGCCCTGAGCCTTGTGCAGAACCTCCTGGCTCGAATAGTCGTACTTGGTGTAAAACTCGCGGCGATACCCCGGCGGCAGCGGCAATCCGTGCAGGTCAACCGTCGCATCCTGCACGTTGCGGCCCGGATCGCTCGTGCCCTGAAGGACCGCATCCGGCAGGGGCACGTCAGTGGCGCCCAGGTTGTTCAGCCCCGAATTCACGGAATAGGTGTGAGTGAAAAGCGCCAAGTTAGGGCGATAGACATACTGGACTTGGCCAATGCCTCCGGCAATGTCTGAGGCGCCGTGATCGGCGACGAAATACACGTGAAGGCCCGGATCATTCGCCGTCAAAATGAAATGCTCCGAGTAGGTGAACGGGTTTTTGGAATTGGATGCGGTAGTGATCCACCAGTCGATATAGCGGTCCCCGAACTGGTAGAAGCCGGCCGTCGTTGCGCCGCCTCCGAGGCCCGTATTGTCCATGTAAAGGCCCTTCGGCTGTCCTCTTGAAGTGTTGGTGACGTCAATAAGGTCGTCCGGCGTCCCCGCCAGATGCATGGAGAAAATGTTCCCTCGTTGCGAGTTCCAGTCTACCGTGAGCGCTCCGTTGCTGATTTTCCAGTCCGCCGCGTTCGTTGTATCGAGGGTGATGGCGGCGCGCGCCGCCACTGCCGATGCCAGCGCGATGGCGAGGGCGCACGCCATCAAACGAACGTATCGCCGTATGGATCCCATCATAGCCTCCAGAAATTGGGTCGAATTTGTCGCTCTCCCGGCGGGGTTGTAGCGCCGGGTTCGCTTTTTAACCCTGCGGCTTTTCAGCGGTCCCAACGAAAAACCGCAGCGTTATCAGGCGAACGCTGCGCTACAAAAACACCGTCGCAATCAGAAAAATATCCTGACGCCGAACTGAATATACCGCTGGCTATTTCCGGGCACGTAGAGCTGTCCGAAACCCGTGTTATAGGTCTCCCGGTCGCGCATGAGGGCAATGCCGTTCAGCGTCGTGAGGTCAAACGAAGCTGGGCTCGCGGTGGCAAAGCCCGATGGAATGGGAACGGTAAAGAAATTTGACGGAAGCGCGCCGCTCGGCAGCCTGGCGGCGGTCAACGTTGCGTTTAGCTTGGCAAACTCGGCTGCACCGGCCCCTTGACCTTTGGAGTTGACCGGCTGCTGGTTGTTAAGCGCCGCCCAGTTATTGTATTCCGTCGAGCTGATCGCGCCCGTGGAGGGCTCGCCAAAAATGTCGGTGCCGCCGAAGTTATTGGGAGCGTTACGAAATACCGGATGGTTCAGCGCGTTGATCGCATCCACCCGGAACTGGAGCCGAACCCTTTCGGTGATCTGGAAATTCTTCTGCAGAGACAAATCCAACGTTTGCTGCCAGGGGCCGCTCGCCATCCCAAAGGTGCGCGGCGCGCTGCCCAACTGCCCAGCCGGAGGAACCATAAATGCTGATGGGTTCAGATAGGGCTCGCAAAGGCGGGTATTCCCACAACTGGCGTTGTACAACGGATTGACGATGGGCACGCCGGGATTGATGTCAGGCCGGATGTCGTGGGTAGTTTCGCCTAGATAGTTGCTCGCCGAAAGAGTCGCCACGGCGGGATACCCGGTGTAGAGGCGCTCCACGCCGGAGACGGTCCAACCTCCAACGGTCCCCGAGACGATCTTGGGCGCATGGGCAAGAAATGGCCGCCCCGGCCCAAACGGCAGGTCGTAAATGAAGATGGCGTTGATGTCATGCCGGATGTTGTAGGTTGAAACGGCGCGGTCGCCCTCCGCCGTCCCGCCATAGGTAATCTGGCCGCCCGGCAAGTTGCTGCTGGTGAGAACGGTCTTATCCGGGCTCGCGTTGGACGCGTCGTCAATCGAATTCGCGTAAGTGTAGTTCGCGCTCAGGGTCAGACCGCGCGTCTCGCGGTGTACGACGCTGACGTAGGCCGCGTGCCGGATGCTGTTGGCCGTGGCATCGTAGAGCGTGGTGAGATTGCCGTAGCCCAGGTAGGGGCTTTGGATATATCCGATCGGGATCGTCAAGACCCTCCCGGGCTTGCAGGTAGTGCCGGCTGAGGTGGTTGTGCACCTGGGCGGCCCTGTTCGCCCTAGCGGATCGGTAATCGATTGTCCCGTCGGGTTATAGTTATTGGCCTCGAGCGCCTGAATGAAATCGGGATTGAATTGGTTCTCATCGAGGGCCGGCATGTATAAGTA
>JBOGJY010000560.1:0-3094 GCA_050745325.1 Terriglobia bacterium | reverse complement strand
ACCGACCTGCATCAAGAGGTGTGGCCGCAGATGGAGCGCCATTGCGCTCGGTATTCGCTCAGGACCTACGACGCCGTCTAACTGTTGCGTTTTTGTAGCGCCGCCCTTTAGGGCGACATGCCTGGCGTAAAGCCCGGCCCTACAATCAAAGAACGCGCGCCGAACGAGTCATCGCAATTTCCGACCGCAACACTTTCTCTACGCCCTAGCACGACCCGCCGCCGAGCTTGTGTGGTAGGGGTGTGCGTTGATTTCTACAGTACCTCCAAGATCAGTGAGCCATGCAGTAAGCCGGTCGATGGTTATACTTTCCATGCGCCCGCGAAGGACTTTAGAAAGTGTGGGCTGATCGGTTCCACAACGAGCCGCAGCTTGTTTTTGTGTGAGGCCGCGTTCTTCGATAGTCTCTTTGATAGCAGTAATAAGATGACTCTTGGCCGTGAGCGTTATAGCTTCGGCAGGCGTAAAACCAATGTCTTCGAAAACGTTGCCGCCGCTCTTATAAAATATTTCAGTCATTTTTCAATCCTCCACGTCTATATCATGCGCTTGTTTCAAACGCGCCTGAATCAGCTTCCTATCGGGCTTTGGAATTCCAATTCCTGATTTTGACTTCTTCATGAAGGCGTGCAGTACATAAATTGCCCTCTTGAGATTGACGACGTGTATCAGCCGATAAGCATTTCGGTCAAACTGCTCTCGAAGTTCATATACGCCGTTATCAAATTGTGAAAGTGGCTTCATATCAAGTGGGGTTTTTCCATCTTGCAATTCCCGCAATCTATGACCAAAAGAACCTTTCACCGGAATGGGCATCTTCGATATATCATCTTTACTACTTCCGACCCAAATTAAAAGCCTACTCGTCGGCTTATCGTAATGCACCCTTACCCCCTTCAGTTCTGGTGACCATTTAGTAGTATGGTAAATTTGACATATTTTGTCAACTACTTATAGAATGCGGAGAAATACTTGATGATAGCCATCCGAGCTTAACCCCTCACTCACGGGGGGCCTGCGCTACAGTCTTAGAATCTTCTAATCTTTCCTTTCAAAATAAACCGTCTCATTTGTCTCATACGTCTCCAAAGGATCAGAGCCGGGGCGTAGAATATTAAAAGCAGGGAAAAGTGAAGAGTGACAAGGGACAAGGGAAAAAGCAAGGGTCCCGGACTCGTCTCTCGCCCCTCGTCCCTGTTTTCATGCCCTCGTCCCACGACTCTTTTCACTGCAATCGAGGAGATAATAATGTCCGAAGAGATCCAGCAAGAAACTATAAAGCAATCCAAGCGCCCGCTTTCACGGCGGCAATTGGAGCAGCGCCGCGCCGCTGCCGAAAAGGCTACCGGGCCGCGCACGCTAGCAGGCAAGGTCCGAGCAGCGAAAAGCAGCCTTCAGCATGGCAAATACGCGGGCGAAAAAAGATCACACTTGACCGCCCTCTACGATAGCATGGTCGAGCTGGGCGAAGACCCGGAGGAGTTTTCCCAATTCCAGCAAGGCATGGTGGAGTCTCTCCAGCCGTCAGGCCCCGAACAAGCGGCCACGGTGCGCGAGATCGCCTGGATGCACTGGGAGCGGCAGCGCCTCGAGCGCGCGCAGGCGGCCTTGCTCGCCCGCCGCGTGCAGGAGCTTGAAATCAAGCGGCAGCGCAAGAGCCTGGAAATCAGCCAGCGGATCAGCGCCCAGCTTCCCGCCCTCCAGCAGAACTTAGGGTACATCTGGGCCGAAGAGTCGCCGGAGAAATTCCAAAAGCTGCTTGAGCTGCTCGACCAGCTCAAGCAGTGCGTTGACGCTGCGGTCTACGCGGGCGCCGGGATATTTATCGACTGGATTTACGGACCAACGCCCACCACGCGCGGCGCCATGATGAAGCTTCTCTTTACCGAATTAGCCGCCGCCAGTAGCGCGGACGTGGCTTCGAGGTCCGCGGCGCGTGGCGAATCAGAAGAACCAGGGGCAAAGGACGAGGGCCAGGAGACGAGAGAAACGGCAACCCTCTTCCCCCAAGAAGACGATGGCGAGCCTCTCGGCCCTGCCGAAGGCAGACTGCGCGAGCCGGGTGAGGAGTGTTTGCCGGACTCCTCCACGCGCAACACGGGCGCCCACAACCGTTTCGCGGTCATGAAACTGCGCCGCGAACTGGAAGCGGAAATCGCCAGCATCACTCAGCAATATTGGCTCTACCAGCGGCAGTACGTGGACGTGACGCCCACTATGCGCGCCGAGTGCCTCGTGCCCACCATCGAGCAGCGATGGCTGATGCGGCAACTGGCCATGATCGACCGCAGCCTCGACCGCAAAGTGCGCCTGATGATGGACCAAAGGCGGATGGAACGAGAGGAAGAAATGGGGCCCAAAGAGAGCTAAAACTAAAAAGGATTGTTTTACTTTTTTTAAGTTATTGAAAACAAAGAGTCGAAACCGGAACCAACCGGAACCAACCGGACTCTAATGTTGGTAAAATTACTGTAATCGACTGAATATGAAGAGGATAGCCGGATTGATCCGGTATAATAAGGCATGTTGCACAAAATAAAGGCGATTGCGGCATCGGTCGGCTTTTGCTCCGGTTCAATCACCCCGCGCCCACGTCATTCTGCCCTTCTAAACCACACCGAAGCCCTGTCCACCAGGTGATACCAGAGTATTCTAATAATCCAGCCAAGCGCCCCGCTAGCCGACCCAGTGGAACACCGAGCAATGGCGTGCTTCAGCCGAGCGGAATCTCAACCTCGGCGCCGCGGCGTTCGGCGGAGACGTAGGCGCTGTAGAGGACGGCGATGGCATCGCGCGCAAGCTCCGCATTCGAGAGCGGCTGGCGGTTGTCGCGGATGCATTCGACGAAGTCCTGGAACTCCTGCGGATAGCCGTGCTGCCAGTCTTCGTCCGGCGCGGGATGGCTCCAGCCCTGCTTGGTGCCGGTCTTTTCGACCACGTAAACGTCCTTCAGCAGTTCTTCTTTGGGGTTGTAGGTTTCAAGCGCGTTCACAGGGTTGAGGTTGCACCGGGTACGATGGTTATTGGCAAAGACTTCAAGCCAGTTGTGAACGCCGCCCATCACGAGCTCGGTGGAAAAGATGTCGGCCACCGT
>JBOGJY010000559.1:0-5915 GCA_050745325.1 Terriglobia bacterium | reverse complement strand
CTGCAGGCAAAGCCGGGGGACACGGCCACGATTATCTATACTTCGGGCACCACCGGCCAGGCGAAGGGCGTCGTTCTGACCCACGCCAACATTGTTTCGAACATTAAGGCGTGCGCCTCCCGGTTCGACTTCAATATAACGGATCGCTTGCTCTCGTTTCTTCCCCTCTCGCACATCTTCGAGCGCATGGTCGAATACTTCGCTTTTGCCAAGGGCGCCTCCATCGCTTACGCGGAAAGCCTCGACGCGTTATCGCAAAACATGCTCGAAGTCCGGCCCACCATCATGGCCGTGGTGCCGCGTGTGCTCGAAAAGGCGCACGGGAAAATAGTTGAAAAGGCCGCGCAAGGTCCGGCGGCGCGCCAAAAGCTTTTCCGCTGGGCGTTACAGGTGGGAACCGGGTACGCGCAATCCCGGATCGAGAAGCGCCCGGTATCGCCTGCGTTGAGCTTGAAGCATGTTGTGACGGATGCGCTCGTGGCCTCAAAGATTCGCGCCCGCTTCGGGGGTAAAATCAAATACCTGATCTCAGGCTCGGCGCCGCTGGCCAAGGAGCTGGCGGAATTCTTCCACGCTGTGGGCCTACCCGTTTATGAAGGTTATGGGCTCACCGAAACTTCTCCGGTGATTGCGGTAAACTTCCCGGGGTCGGTCAAGCTGGGCACGGTAGGGCCGGTGGTGGCGGGGCTCGAACTGAAACTGGGCCAGGAATCCGTGGACGAGGGCGGCCGCGCGGGTAGAGAAATTCTGGTTCGCGGGCCGAGCGTGTTTCCGGGTTATTACAAGCTGGAAGAGGAAACCCGGCGGGCCTTCAGCGAGGGCTGGTTTCACACCGGCGACCTGGGGACGCTCGACGCCGCAGGCTACCTCACGATCACGGGGCGCAAGAAGAACCTGATGAAGACGTCGGGAGGTAAATACATTGCTCCCGAAAAGATCGAGTCGCTCTTCCAGGGCCATCCCTACGTGGCTCAGATGATTGTGCTCGGCGACGCCCGGCATTTTGTGGCCGCGCTGATCGTGCCGGATTTTGAGCGGCTGGAAGCCCACGCCCGGCGGCAAGCGATCGTGTTTCAGTCGCGCGAGGAACTCATTGGCAGCCCGGAAATTCAGCAGTTCATTCAACAGCAGGTTGACGAAGCGTGTGGCGGGCTTGCGCGTTACGAGCAAATTCGCCAGATTGCTTTGCTGCCGCGCGAGTTTTCGGTGGAGTCGGGAGAACTCTCACTCACCCTAAAAGTGCGGCGGTTTGTGGTGGAGGACCGCTACCGCGATCTGATTGAGGAGATTTACCGCCGCCCGGCCGCGCAGCCACACGCCGCGGCGGCGCAGTCTTAGCCTGCGCGTTGAGTTCTCTTCAGAACTGCCAGAGCATGGCCGCCGCCGGCTCAATTGCAATTCAGCGGCCCGGCGCCTAAAATGATCTTTGAGTGCACGCATGGACGATAGCAGCGTTTTGAAAATTGCCGGCAGAGAATTCCGCTCGCGCCTGATTGTAGGCACGGGAAAATACCGTAGCTTCCAGGAGATGGCTCGCGCTCATGAGGCGTCTGGGGCGGAAATCGTCACCGTCGCGGTGCGCCGGGTTAATCTGGCGGATCGCAGCAAGGAATCGCTGCTGGATTACATTGACCGCGAAAAGTTCTTCATCCTCCCGAATACGGCTGGCTGCACTACCGCGGACGAAGCCATCCGTACCGCCCGTCTCGGACGCGAGGCGGGCCTTTCCAATTGGATCAAGCTTGAAGTGATCGGCGATCAAAAAACGCTTTTTCCGGACAACTTTGAGCTTCTGAAGGCCACCGAAGCTCTGGCCCGCGAAGATTTTGTGGTGCTTCCCTACACCAACGACGACCTGATTTCCGCGCGCCGCCTGGTCAATGCCGGCGCGGCGGCCATTATGCCTCTTGGCGCTCCAATCGGCTCGGGCCTTGGCATCCAGAACACCGCCAACATTCGTATTCTGCGGGAAATGCTCACCGATATTCCCCTTATTTTGGATGCCGGGGTGGGCACCGCGTCGGATGCCGCCGTCGCCATGGAGCTCGGCGCCGACGGCGTTCTGATGAACACGGGCATCGCCGCCGCCACGGACCCCGTCCTGATGGCCCAAGCGATGAAGCACGCGATTCTGGCGGGCCGCCAGGCTTATCTTGCTGGCCGCATGGCAAAGAAGCTCTATGCGGCGGCATCGAGCCCGCTTGAGGGTGTTCTCCGTTAGTAACGGTCGTGGGGGCTTGCGTTCGGGAAATGCGATGACTTATTTGACAGATAATCCTTGCTTGTAGCGCCGGGCTTTATGCCCGGCACGTGCCGCTACACTACCGGGGGTTGGGAGGGGGGCTGGCCGGGCGCTTATTGTGATTCGCGTCCGCGGAACTGGCTGGTTTCTGAGGAAGAATGTAAATCAACTCGTGCTGGCGCGCCATGTGCAGGTCTTCCCGCGCGTAACGCTCGATGGTGGAGGAGTTCGACTTCAACCCTTGAACTTCCTTTTGTAAAGTCTGATTCTCCTGCTTCATCTGCTGGATTTGCTGATGGAGGGCCGTGTACTGGCGGCGCTTTTGAAGGTAGGTAAAGAGTCCGTCGGAGCCAAAGATTCCCTGCGCCACGAGCGCGATCGCGAGCAGAACTCCGCCCAGCGTTACCGCGCGCCGCACATTCTCGTTGCGCCAATGAATTCCGGAATCTTTCCGCGCGTTCTGGTTTCCGCGTGATTTCATGTGGTCAACTCTTCGGCCCCTTCGGGGCCGGCTGCCTTCTGCGTTCGTGACCGTGGGTTTCACCCACGGCTATTCAAGTCGATCCCCTTCGGGGAGCCGGTGGCGCAAAACAGATGACTCAGTTACATCAAGTTCTGACCCTCAAGACTTCTCGCCTAGAGTACACTTCATGCTTCAGCCGTTCAAGACCAACTCTTTGGCCGTGAGCATCAGTTTCTCCAGTTCCCCAGCCGAAGGCGCTTCGCAATAAACGCGCAGCACCGGCTCGGTGCCCGAAAGGCGCATCAGCACCCACGACCCATCCTCGCAGATCATCTTCAATCCGTCCGTGCGATCGACCTGGGTCACCTTGCGGGAATCAAACTTCTCCCAGCCCGTCTTGAGCTTTTCCAGCAGCCGCTTCTGCACGTCGGGCTTCAGGTGAAGATTCACCCGGTCCGAGTAATACGGTCCAACTTTCTTGAAGAGGGCCGCGATCTGCTCGCGGACCGAAAGACCGCGCTTGGCTACGGCCTCCGCCATCAGCAAACAGGCTAAAATGCCGTCCTTTTCCGGCAAGTGGCCGTGGATGCTCATGCCGGCGCTTTCCTCGCCGCCCAGCGCAACCTTGCCTTCTTTGATCATTTCACCGATGTACTTGAAGCCGACGGGCGTCTGATAAACGGGCGCGTGGTGAAACTTCCCGACAGCATCGATCAGATGCGTGGTGGCGACGGTGCGCGCGAGACCTCCCGGCGCCGTTCGCACTTCGTGCATGTAATCAGCCAGCACGCCCAGAACGTAATTCGGATGGATCCAGGCGCCGCTCGAATCCACAATCCCGAAGCGGTCGGCGTCGCCGTCAGTCGAGAGACCGATGGAATATCCCTGCTCTTTCACGCACGCGGCAAGCTCGCTGAGATTCGGCGCGCTGGGTTCGGGACCTACGCCGGAAAAAAGAACGTCGCGGTAATCGTGAAGCGTATGGACTTCGATCCCCGCCTCGCGCAACACTTCGTCAAGATAGCCGCGGGCGCAGCCGTAGAGCGGGTCGTAAGCAATCTTCAGTTTCGCCTTCGCAATGGCTTCAAGGTCAATGATCCGCTTAATCTCTTTGAGATACGCGGGGCGCGGGTCGGCGGGGCGGAACAGCGGCGCGGTAAACTTCGGCCCTTTGAGCGAATAATCACCGGCCATAATCTGCCCGGCCAGCTTCTCCACATTCTTTGTAACTTCGGGCAGCGCGGGCGCGCCGTCCGACGTGGAGAATTTAAGCCCGTTGTACTCCGCCGGATTATGGCTGGCGGTAATGTTAATGCCGCCGTCAAGCTGTTCGTGAATGATCTCGTAGGCGAGCGCAGGAGTAGGGTGAGGCCGCGAAGTGTTGTGAACCTCAATTCCGTGCGAGGCAAGAATCTGTCCCGCCTCGGCGGCAAACCTCTCCGACATAAAGCGCGTGTCGTAGCCAAGTAACATGCGCGGATGCATTTTTACGCCGAGCGCGTAGTGCGCAATAGCCGCCGCCGCAAGGCGCACGTTGCCGAAGGTAAAATCCTCGGCAATGATTCCCCGCCAGCCTGAAGTGCCAAAACGGATAGGATTGTCAGTCATTTCGCCTTATTGTATATGCTTTGATGTGGTTATGCGCAACCTGATTCAGCCTCGTGTGGCGTCTCAGCTTAGATGGCGCGCGGTTCACGCGCGGGCTTAGAAACCGCAAAAAAACAACGGCCTCTCGCCAAGACGCCAAGGCGCGAAGAAAACGCAAAGTAGAAATCGCTTAATTTCTTTGCGGTCTTTGCAGCTTTGCGCCTTGGCAAGGGGCTTTTCGTAACCACTAGCTACCCTTCCCGGAGGAACCTATGACAGACAAGATCGTGGTGTTGGTGACGGCTGGGAGCGCGCGCGAGGCCACAAAAATCGCGTCCCACCTCGTCGAATCGCGCCTGGCCGCGTGCGTGAACATCAGCGCGCCGGTCCGCTCGCTTTACCGGTGGCAAGGCAAGATCAAAGACGACCGCGAGTTTCTCTTGTTCATCAAAACGAGAAAGAATCGGTTCCGCGAGGTCAAGGATGCCGTTCTCAAAATCCACAGTTACACCACACCCGAAATTATCGCTCTGCCGGTTATAGAAGGTTCGGCGGCCTATTTGCGGTGGATCGACGAATCGGTGACAAAGCCTGCTCTGAAACGCTCGGCAAATACCCCGAACCCGGCTCGCGGAGTTTATCCTGAGCGGGGCCGAAGGGCTCGCCACCCTCTCCCCAGGGGAGAGGGAAGAAAAAAATAAGTAGATAACACCCCTCCGGCAGAGGGATGAAAAAAGTAAACTAGATAACAGCCCTCTCCCGCGCCGGCGGGAGAGGGGGGACCGCGAAGCGGTGGGTGAGGGCCCTTTCGGAAACGAGCACGTGCAGCCCCACCTCAGCTCAGTATGGTCAGAGCCTGCGTGATCATCCCCTTCGTGGCCTGCACAGCGTCGATGTTGAGGTCGTAGGAACGCGCCGCCTCCATTAGATCCACCACCTCTTCAGCCGGATTGATGGCCGGATATTCCACGTACCCTTGCGCGTTTGCGTCCGGGTTTGACGGGTCATACCGCCGCACCGGAGGCGTGGGGTCGGTAACGACCTTCACCACTTGGACGCCCTTCACCGCCTTGTCCGCCGCCGAATTGTAGACTTCGCCGAACGAGGGCGCGGCCACGCGCTCCGTTCCAAACACGACCTCTTGCCTCTGGTAGGGGCCGCCGCCCGGAGTGCGCGTTGTCTCCGCGTTCGCCAGATTGGTTGCAACAATCTCGGCGCGCTCGCGCTCCGCGACCAGGGCTGAACCGCTTACGTCAAGCAGGTTAAACAGGTTCATAGCTACGCTCCGTTGTTTTCGTTGATGGCCATCTGAATGCGGCTGAATTCCTGCCGCAGCAGTGATATGGCCGTGCGATATTGCAGTTGCACGCTCGAAAGGATCAGCGCTTCACGGTCTAAACTGACGTTGTTGCCGTCGGGCCGCTCGATCAATCCTTGCGGCTCGTAAACCTGGGGCGGCAGGGGAGTGGCGCCAAAGGCTTGATTGGCGCGATCGAGCGCGTCGTGGAAGTTTATGTCCTGGGTCTGATAGCCGGGCGTGTCGATGTTGGCGATGTTGCACACCACCAGCTTCTCGCGGAAGCCGGTCACGTCCATGTAGCGCAGGATTTTATCGATCGATTC
>JBOGJY010000558.1:0-4504 GCA_050745325.1 Terriglobia bacterium | reverse complement strand
CTTTCGTCGAATGGCGCAAAGAAGGCAGGGCAAACATCCTGACGCGCAAAGTGGTGCGGCCAGAGGAAGAAGAGACTCGAGCCAATCCGCGAGCGCGCAGCGCAAAATTGCGCGCCGCGGAGAAGGTAGTTCCCTAACCTATTCCGGAGGCGAAGGGGACATCTAGCAGGTTGCTGAAAAACGTGGTGCGGCGGGTTTATCCCGTCAACCCGCATTGAGATTATTCGACTTGTGGCGACATAAAGTCGCCGCTACACCGTTAACGCAGGGTTTTTCAGCAACCTGCTACAACCCTGTTCCCGCTCCTCAACAAGGCTCACAGTAAACTACGCGAAGAATCTCAAATGAAGAGATAAGGGACGAGAGCCAAGGGGCGAGTCTAGGCGCGTTGCTTGTCTCTTGTCACTCGTCTCTTGACTCTTATCCCTACTCTTTTCGCCGCGTCTGGTATGATTGAGAATTCTCAATGAGAGCCCGTCCAACTACATCCTGGTCTCCATGACTGAAACACATCCTCTGATTCCAAAACACGATGGGGCGCGCCGCGCCAAGATCGTGTGCACGCTCGGCCCTGCTTCGACTTCGCCTGAAATGCTCTCTTTGCTGATCGAAGCCGGGATGGATGTGGCCCGGCTGAACTTTTCGCACGGCGTCCACGCGGAGCATTTGCGATCCCTTCTGGCGGTGCGGCGGCTGAGCAAAAAGCGCGGGAAGCACGTCTCCGTGCTTCAGGACTTGCAAGGCCCGAAGCTTCGCACCGGTGCGCTCGCAAAGGGAGATCCCGTCGAAATCGTCCAGGGGTCCGAGGTCACCATCACCACCTGCAGCGCGCTGGGAAATTCCCATCTTATTACCACAAACTTTCTTGAGTTGCCTGCCGCCGTTTCCCCGGGCTGCCGTATTCTGCTGTCGGATGGGCTGATCGAGTTGAGCGTCGAGTCCATTTCCGGATGTGACGTGCGCTGCCGCGTTATTGAAGGGGGCGAATTGCGCGAGCGCCAAGGCATTAATCTACCCAACATTCCGCTGAAAATCTCGGCGCTGACGAAAAAGGACCGCCGCGACCTGGAATTTGCCATCGAGCACAATGTGGATTACATCGCACTCTCTTTTGTGCGGCAAGCCGCGGACGTGCTGGAGCTTAAGCGGCTGATCAAACGCAAGGGGAAGAATATTCCGGTTGTGGCCAAGCTCGAAAAGCCGGAAGCGGTCGAGAATTTGGATGAGATCCTGGCCGTCTCTGACGCGGTGATGGTGGCTCGCGGCGACCTCGGCGTGGAAATGCCGCCCGAGTCCGTGCCTCTGATCCAGAAGCATATTGTCGCGCGCGCGAACGCCATGCGCATTCCCGTGATTATCGCCACGCAACTGCTCGAATCGATGAAAGTCCAGTACACGCCCACGCGCGCCGAGGCTTCTGATGTGGCGAACGCCATCCTCGAAGGCGCGGACGCGCTGATGCTCTCCGGCGAAACCGCCTCCGGCAAATTCCCGGCGCAGGCCGTGCGGATGATGTCGCGCATCATCGCCGCCACCGAAGCCAGCTCCCAACCTCAGATCATTCCCTTGCACGCGGGCCTGGCCGGCAATCACAACCTGAGCATTCAGGAGGCCATCTGCAAAAGCGCGGCCCGCATGGCCGATGAGATGAACCTGGCCGCAATCGCGCTGTTCACGCAGTCGGGGTCTACGGCTCGCGTCCTTTCAAAGTATCACCCTCGCGCGCCCATTTACGCTTTTGCGCCGCTGCGCGAAACCGTGAATCGCATTGGACTGTATTGGGGCGTTGAGGCTGCTTATCTGCCGTCATTCCGCACCACCGACCTGCTGCTCGAAGGCGCCGCCACCCACTTGCTGAAACTCGGAAAGATCAAACCCGGCGATCTGATCGCCGTCCTCTCCGGCACGCCCATCGGCCTGCCGGGAACCACCAACCTGCTCAAGCTCCACCGGGTCGAGAAGCCGTCTTAGCGGTTTGATGGAGAAAAACGTTTCGGCGGGCGGCCGGGGCGCGACGGCCCCTCACGAGCTCCGCGACGTATCTTCTGCGCAGGTTCCCGCAAATCTTCTTGGGTCTGCGTTTCAGAGAGTGGCGCCAAAAAACCGTCCCATTTATCTCGTTTGTCTCAAAATTCTCAGAGTGGTCTGATATGCTGAGTGAGGGTTTTGTAGCGCAGAGTTTTGTATTTAAAACTCTGCGGCATTTTTGCCCGGACCATCGAAAAACCGCAGAGTTTTAACCGCAAAACCCTGCGCTACCTCTGCCGGGAGCCGGGGGTGGAATAAAAAGACGGGGGCAAGGGATAAGGGAAAAAGCAAGGGTCCCGGACTCGCCTCTCGACCCTCGTCCCTTGACTCTCGTCTCATGACGAGAGACCGGCAAAGTGCGCTTAGTGCGCTGGATCATGGACCCTAAACGGCTGAAACTGCAGGAGAAAATGGTGAGAAAACGCTAAAAACAGAGGGAAAAAAGGATTGTTTTACTTTTTTCAAGCCATTGAAAACAAAGAGTCGAAACCGGAACCAACCGGAACCAACCGGACTCTAATGATTGTAAAATCGCTGCAATCGATTGAATATAAAGGAGAAAGCGGAGTTCCGAATGCCTCCGGAGTCATATGCAATAAAATAAAGGCGATTGCGGCTTCAGTCGGAGGTTTTCTCCGCTTTAAGTGCAAAAAAACCGCGGTTTTCCCCGGTTTGAGCGCCGGTTCGTGACCCAAGCGGTAGCACAGAGTTTTGCGGTTAAAACTCTGCGGCTTTTTCGTGTGGATCAAAGCAAAAACCGCAGAGCGTTAAAGACAAAACTCCGTGCTACCTCCCTCGGGCGGTTGGTGCGGCGCCTTTTCCGGCTTTTCACCCAGACCCTAATGGGCAGAAAAGGTTGGCAGCCGAAGATTGTCTTCGGTGTCGAATTCGAGCCATTTGCTTTCAGGGCTGAGCCGCCAGCCGTCAAGGCCGCGAGCCTCCGCCGCAAGCGCCTCGGAAACCAAGATCAGGTCCAGGCTGAGGGTGTTGCGAATGAAGGCCAGGCGCGCTTCCGCAGGGCTAGCGCCGCCCAGCGCGCCGAGGGCAATATTGAGCGCCTCGCGGTCAGAGCGGAACCACATGGGCAGGCGAGCCATTTCGGGATTAAGCGAGGTGCGCGCGTTGACGTACATTTTGTCAAAATCGATCTTGCGGTACAGCCGCTCGTGGATGAGGTCCGCCATGCCCACGCCCATCGAGTTGCCGGCGCTTTCCTCGGTGAGATCACGCGCGTAGATCAGGCGAATCTCCGGCGCTTCACCCGGAGCGAGATCAACGCCGCGGCCGGTCACCTTTGTATCCATGCCGGCGCCGCTGATGTTTTTACCAATCTCTCCAACCATCAACAGGTCGAGATGCAAAAACGGGATTCTGGGAACCAGGCTTTTGGAGATAGCAAGCATCTCTTCTTCCACCGCCACAATGTTTGCGGGCCGGGCGGCGCGGACCACCGCCGGCTGATGCAGAGCGTTTTCCACCACGGCCACGCCTGCCACAATCTTGCCGCTTGCGAGCAATGCCCCCGCAACCGTGCGGATGACGCGCTCAAAGCCGTGCTTCGACGCCAAGCGATGAACCTCGCGCGCTCCCTCCGCCTTGCCCATGCCAACGGCCATCATCTTGAGCAGGCCGCTTTCGATTTTTCCGGAAAAGCGCGTGTGCGGCTTAACCCGGTTGATCACAAGCACGCCATCAGACTCCCAGGCGTTGCGATCGGCGAAAACCGGAAAGCCTTCGGGCGTGACGCCGGTCAGGATCGTTTCCATCGAGGAGCGAATCTCTGCGCCCGTAACTTCCGGCGTGACGCCGTAGTCCGCGAGCACCCGGCGCTGCCCTTCCCCGGTCGCACCACCGTGACTGCCCATCGCCGGGAAGACGAAAGGCGTCGCTCCCTGGCGCAGCAGCCACTGGCAGGCTGCGCGCACGATTTCACGAAGACCGGCGACGCCGCGGCTTCCGGCGGCTACGGCAATCTCTTTGCCGCGAAGCTCCGCGCCATCGAGACCGAGCGCGTCCAGTGCCGCCGTAACCGCCTCACCGGGCTCCGCAATAGCCGGCTGCGTGGGCGCGGTTCGCTCAAGCCAGTAGAAGCGCGGAAACAGAGAGGGGTTTGTCATGGCGCAAAGAACTATGGTGACCTGGTTGAAACCGGTTAGCTCACCCCAGGAAGGTATGAGCATACTATACTGAGCGGCATAAATCAGCGGCGGTCACTTTAGGTGGTGTCTCAGTTTCAGACGTAGCGCCGCCCTTTAGGGCGGCATGTGCCGGGCTGAAGAGTCTGTGTGACAACTTTTCGGGAAGCCGCGTAGCGCCGCCCTTCAGGGCGGCAAATGCAAGAAAACGGGTGTGCCGGGGCTGAAGCCCGGCGCTACAAATGCGGGTTGTCACACAGACTCTTCAGCCCCTGAAACTTCAGGGCCTGAAGGCTCCTGAATAGGTTGCTGAAAAACCCTGCGTTAACGCTGTAGCGGCG
>JBOGJY010000557.1:0-4345 GCA_050745325.1 Terriglobia bacterium | reverse complement strand
CTATAATCAACATGTCTCGGCTCCTTTTCTTCGATGGATTGGCTTTTACTGCTACCACCAATCTAACCCCGGAGTTCAGGAGCCGACGACCTTATGTGATCAGAGTTTTGTGGTTAAAACTCTGCGGTTTTCCGGTGGTCCGGGTAAAAATGCCGCAGAGTTTTAAGACCAAAACTCTGCGCTACAAAAGCCTATCACACCACGTTGAGATTTTTGAGACAAACGAGATAAACGAGACGGTTTTTTCGCGTCCGGTCTGGTTCTCTGGACAAGACGGTAAGGGTAGCCTGACATAGCAGGTTGCTGAAAAACTCCGCGTGCATCGTGTAGCGGCGACTTTACGTCGCCAAAAGTCGAATGATTTCAATACAAGTTGGCGGGATAAACCCGCCGCTACACGTTTTTCATCAACCTGATAGAGGCGGTTTCGCCGCTACCGCCGGAGGGCGGATCGCGTCATAATGAGGGCAGGCAGCCGTGGCTGTCGAGAGAATCGGGGGTTTGAGAGGAGCGCCGCCATGAAAATCAAAATAGTGTTCGTTTGCTTTTCGGCTCTCTTTATTGCTTTAACCTTACCGGCGATGGGATCGGGCCAGACCGGTTCGGCGCAGAGCGCAAGGAAAGACCAGCACGAGGCCACGAAGACGGTTCACAAGAAAAAGAGTCAGAAGCCCGGCAAAGAGATGGCGCACGGTGGCGAAGACATGGGCAAGGGCGCCGCCAAGGGGTCTGAAGATTTGGGCAAGGGCGTGGCCGGAGGCGTGGGCAACCTCGCCACCGGAAACGTGGGCGGCGCCGGCGCTTCCGTGGGCAAAGGCGCTGAAGGCTTCGGTAAAAACGTAGGCGTGGGCGCCGCCAAGGGAACGGCAAAGATCGGCAAAGGTGTGGGCGGCGAGCTAAAAAAACTCCACAAAAAGAAGGGCAAAGAGAGCGGGCAATAGTCACGGATGCGCGTCTCTGGCCCGGCATTCGGCCGCTATATCGGAAGCTAGTGTCCTGAGTCAGAAGTTCGTTTAACAAATGATCTCCGGGTCGCTGTCATTCCGATGGCCGATGTTTTTGATCGGCCCGAGGAATCTGCTTTGTTTTCAATCTGCTGATTACAAGCAGATTCCTCGCTGCGCTCGGAATGACAGTTGTGCTTATGCAGCGAATTTGTGACTCAGGAAGCTAGCTCCCTCTCGAGATCAGGCCGGGCTTGCCTCGCCCAGGTCTAGTGGAATTATACGGGGGGGTACATAAGTCCACGACCACCCTGTACTGTAACGGCGGCCTCTGGCCGCCGCTACAACATCGGACATCGCGGATCTAGGGTCCGTAAAAGAAAACGGCGGCAAGCCGCCGCGCTCCAGAGGCGCTACACCTTTACTGGCGGCCGGAAAATCCTTCCATACTTTTGCGCCAGCACACCCATGAAAAAGCGGCCAAAGCGGCCTTCGGCGTCGAGGCGCGCTTCGAGCGTGGGCGCGTTTGTGGCCTTCATGGTGGTCATCTGACGCAAAAAGTCCTGCGGCTTGATCACCAGGATGCCCTTCCCTAGCACCGGGCTGCTGTTCGCCGGACCATCGTAAAGCGTAATGTAAAGCGTAGTGGTATCGTGCCACACGTCCAACATGGGGCTATCCTGAATCACTTTGAAGCCTTCAAAGAAGTATACGCGGCCGTCTGCGGCATTCAGCGGCATCCTATACCACATGCGCCGGGTTGCGGGCTGCGCGGCGTCCACAATAAACAAGTTGAACCTGCCCTGGTCAACGGTGAGCGGCTGCGGCGAGAGCGCAGGAGCAATCACGCTGCCCGTCATTTGGGCCGCGTGCTGAGGATCGGTCAGCATCGCCTCCAGATCTTCGGACACAATCGTGAGCGTAAACGTGAATGGAGAATTGCCAGCCTTGCCCTGGTCAGCGCCAAGCTGATAATCGTCTTTCGCCGTTTTCGAGAAGTAGCCGCTCATGGTTTCAGTAAACTCGATGCCCACCTTCTGTGGCGCAGGCGGGGCCGCGGGGCGCGAAGGCAGTTTGTAATCGATGGTCCATCCGCGATCGCGCGCGGCCAGCGCCACGGCGCGCTCCGCCAGCGCCGAAATGGTGAGCAGCGGGTTCACGCCGAGCGGCAGCGGGACTACCGAGCCATCCATCACGTAAAGATTTTCATAAGCCGCCGTTCCGTGAGCCGAATTGAACACCTGGCCCTTATGGTTGACCACGCCGTGATCCGCGTCTTCCCCGATCACGCACCCGCCGAGCGGATGAACGCTCATCAAGCTGTTGCGCAGCAGTTTGGACCATAGCGGATCGATGACATACTGGCCTCCGAGCGCCTTCGACGCATCTTTCAACGTGGCGTTCACCTTATCGAAAATCGGCTGATCGCCCACGCCGGGCCAGTGAATGCGCAACTCATCGCCTTCAAGCGTCATGCGGCCAGCGCCGTCGTCGTGCGTCATCACCAGGTAGGTTTGCGTTTTGCTCACCGCCCCGTGATACGGGCCTTCGAGCCAGCTTGCGAGCTTCTGAAAATCTTCCCGTATGGCCTCCGGCCACACCGGCGCATACGTCCTGCCTTCAAGGTCCGAAGCCACCGCAAGCCCCGAGGGAAGGAACCCGGCAATGGGTCCGGGAGGCGAGCCTTCCTCAATCACCATGCCGTTGTCGAGCACGGGCTGTTCACGCATATCGATCACGCCGGTGATGCAGGGTCCGACTGGCGGAATCTCGCCCGCAGGGTGGTGCCCCCATCCCACGCCGTTGATCGCGTGGTCCGTGTCGTAGGCGAAGCCCAGCACGTCCCCGTTGCCGGTAAACCGCTCGCCCACCTGACCGGAGAGCGCCAGCCCGCGCGCCTTCGAGCGCAATAGGAGCTCGGTTGAGCCCAACGCTCCGGCGCCCAGAATCAGGATGTCGGCGTTGAGCGTCATCTCGGGCGCGTCGAAATTTTCCCGGCCTACACCCAGCAGGTTATAGTGGACCAGCCATCCGGCGCCGCGCGGCTCAACCGAACGGACATCCACTCCCGTATAAATTTCCGCGCCGTGGTTTTTGGCGTCGGGCAAGTAGTTCATGATGAGCGTGTTCTTTGCCGCATAGTTGCAACCCGTAACACAGTCGCCACAGCACGAGCAGGGGCGCTGCTCCACTCCAACGTGGTTCTGGCCGTTGACGCTGAAATTGACATTGATAGGCGCATGATAAAACTTCGCGCCCAGGCTTTTTGCCGAAAGCTCAAGCGCCTGAAGCTTGGGAAGCGTGGGGAAACCGGATGTGGGATACGGCGTGGGCTTCAGCATCTCCTCGGCGCGCTGGTAACCTTCCTCCACCAGCGTCCCAAGGTCGCCTTTCAGCGCCTTCGGCCAGCGCGGATCGTCAAACACGCGCGGCTCGGCGCGCAGCGCCACGTTCGCGTTGACGAGCGACGTTCCGCCGAGACCACACCCCTTGAACACATTAATGTCAGGGTTGATGTTGAATTCATAGAGGCCGTTCTTCGCGCCTACGTGGCCGTCGGGCGTTGCGGCCTGCATTTCCTCGACGGCGCCCAGCTCGGTGTTCGGATACTCACCTGGCTGGAACTCCTTGCCGCGCTCGAGCACGCACACCTTTTGCGCGGCGCGCGCGAGGCGCGAAGCGGCAATCGCGGCGCCGTAACCGGAGCCCACAATCACCACCGTGTAATGATCTTGAATTTGTTCAATTGGGGATGAGAGACGCGCCATAACAACTCCTCTGCGAGATGAATGAACTCATAAGCCTGATGTCTTCCACAGCGTGGTTCTACGCCGCCTACTGACACTCGAAGTTCAATTGGGAATCTCCGCTCGTTGCGAACAAAGTGTTTGAAATATATCACTGGCGGCGGCGCCGATGCAAACCAGTGTTATGTCACCGAAGTGCGTTGATGAGGTTCCCAATTCCTGGGGGCCGGGGTTCAGAGCCCGTCAGGGGCGGAAGAATGTAGCCCAGGGCGAAAGCCCTGGGATCAATGGGCCCTTACCCCGCCTTCGGCGCCCCTCTCCCGCGCGGGCGGGAGAGGGGCAGGGGGAGAGGGACACGATGCGAACCCGCGGCTCGCGCCGTGGGCTATATTCTGCCGCTCCTACGGAGCTGGCTTATGCAATGAACTTCGGTGACGCAACAATAGATTTGGGTTCGCTTCAGGCGGGTCTTTCAGCAGCCTGCGGTAGGTTAGGAGCAGGTAGCCACGGTCAGTGCTTTTCTGACCGTGGGAATTTGTGCCGCGACAACGACCCACTAACCAACTACAACACTCGGGGCTATGTTTTTGTAGCGCAGAGTTTTGCTTTTAAAACTCTGCGGCCCTTTCATATCCCAAACAAAAGCCGCAGAGT
>JBOGJY010000556.1:0-13975 GCA_050745325.1 Terriglobia bacterium | reverse complement strand
GTTAAAACCGCGCCCTCCTGACGCTCAAACCGAATTTAGTAAATAATCCAGGTTAGGGCGCCATGCCGGGTGCTGCGCCCGGCGCTGCAACAGTTTTCTGCGCCATGATCTTCTCGATCTCTTCCGGTTCCTTCGGCAGGCTTCGGGTAAGCGTTTCGGCGCCATTTGATGTGATTAAGATCATGTCTTCGATGCGCACGCCAATTTTCTCTTCTGGAATATAAACGCCCGGCTCAATAGTGATGATCATGCCAGGCTCAAGGGGCCGGTCGGGAATAAACGGGTCGTGGACGTTCAGCCCCACTGGGTGGCCCAGGCCGTGAATGAAATACTGGCCTAGGCGGTGGCCGTGAAGATCGCGCCCGTGCGAATTAATATAGTCAAAAGCGATGCGATAGAGACTGTTGGGACGGGCGCCACCCAGGTAAACTCCCGGGCGCGCCGCGGCAATGGCGGCGCTTTGCGCGCCTAACACCACGTTATAAATCTCAAGCTGGCGAGGCGTGAAACGCCCGTCCACGGGAAGCGTGCGGGTGATGTCACTCGCATAGCCGCTGTAGGAGCCGGCGGCGTCAATCACCACCACGTCGGCCGCCTGCATCTGGCGCGAATCGTCGTCGTAGTGGAGCACGGTTGAGTTGAACCCGGAGCCGACGATGGGCGGATACGACGGCCACTCACAGCCTTCGTTTTCAAACCCGTATTTGATGAGCGCGGCAACCTGATATTCCCACATGCCAGGATGCACAGTTTTCATGGCCACGAGCTGCGCGTCTACCGAAGCCTTGACTGCCTTGCGGATCAGCGCGATCTCACCCGGCGATTTCACCATCCTCATGCTGGTGACGAACGGGCGCAGATCGGCAAGTGTGGCTGACGGCGCGAGCTGACGCAGGCTGGCCACCTCGGCCTGTTGAAAGCTTTCCTCGCCGCTCTCGGGCTGCGGGGTCAGCTCCGTATAAATGTTTCCGAAACGTTTCAGAGCCTTCTGGAGTTGCGAAGAAAAGCGATTGGCGCTCATCACGATGGGGAAGCCCGTCAAGGCTGAGGAGCGCGAATCCTTTGGGTCGAGGCGCAGCCCTGTCCACCGCTCCTGGGGCTTGTCGCGTGGAGGAATGAAGAGAATTTGCGTGGGCGCAGAAGCCCCGTCCGCCGCCGGAACGATCATCATCTTCGCGCCCGGCTGATTCCACCCGGTTAGATAATAAAAATTTTCGTTCTGGCGGAATGGAGTGGTGGCTGCCGCAACGTCGGTTTCATCATAGCCGTAGAGAACAACAATTCCGTCCGCCGTCTCTTGCGCCAGCCGCTCGCGCCGCTGCTGGAAGGCGGAAAGCGGCTCGCGCTCCCACGCGGCTGCGAGCGCAACCGCCAGCATGAACCACGCAATAGTAAAGATGAGAACCCAGAGTGGTCCGCAGCGCCGCGCTCGAAAAATTCCCTGCATAGCTCGCTCCTTGAAATTACGATTCTCTATCATACCGATTTTGTGCGTGCGTGAGCGGTCAGGATTCAGCCAGGGCCTATTGTGCTTAATCGCTCTCCAAGCCTCCGGCGCTTTAGCCCGAAGAATCCTCATCACGAAAAGATTTCCTGGTGTAGAATGTATCGCTGCCGCGGCAGGTCAACCGTTTAACCCGCCGCGCGGACGATCGATAAAACGCAAAGACTTTCGATCAAGTTATGAGAAGTTTGGAGGTTAAATCGTGAGTTCCTCAATGTCTCGACGCCAGTTCGCTTTGAACAGCGCGGCTCTATCCCTTTCCGCGCTGGCTCCCGGAAGACTTTTCGGCGATACGTCCAATCCGCAACGGGTTGTGGTGCGAACCGATGACACGATCGGGGCGGTCAGCCCGCTGTTCCACGGACAATTTTCAGAGCACCTTGGTTCTTGCGTCTATGGCGGCATGTGGGTCGGGCAGAACTCCTCCATCCCCAATATTAATGGCTATCGCAAGCTGACCGTTCAGTATTTGAAGGAGCTTGGGGTTCCGGTGTTGCGCTGGCCCGGCGGTTGCTTTGCGGATGACTACCATTGGCGGGATGGCATTGGCCCCGCCAGCAAGCGCCCCAAGCGCGTCAACATCCATTGGGGTGGATACGTGGAGGATAACAGTTTTGGGACTCATGAGTTCATCGGATTTTGCCGCTTGATTGGGGCGGAGCCTTACTTTGCCGGCAACGTGGGCAGCGGCTCGCCCGAAGAAATGCGCAACTGGCTGGAGTATTGCAATTATCCATCGGGCAGCTCGCTGGCGGAAGAGCGCGCGGCCAACGGCTCGCCCGAACCCTTCAATATCCGGCTCTGGGGCGTGGGCAACGAAAGCTGGGGATGCGGGGGGCAGATGGCCCCGGAAGAATACGCCGATTACTTCCGCCGCTTTGCTTCGTACTTGCGGGCGTTCCCTTTTGGAAGAAGCAAGCGCCTTACGGGTCCCCGTCCGTTTCTGGTTGGGAGCGGCCCCAACCTGGATAACACGAATTGGTCCCGGGGCGTGCTCGAGCGCATGGGCCGCTACCGCCTCCCGGACGGGTTCTCGATGCATTATTACGAAAATGGCGATAAGACGCCTCTACAGTTCACACCAGACTCGATGAACGCGCAGCTTGCAAAATTTGACAGTTTAGAGCAGGCGATTATCCAGCAGCGCGCGTTGATTGACGGCTTCGAGCGGGGAGTGGGGATGGGTTTGATTGTTGATGAGTGGGGCGTATGGGACCGTATGATCATGCACGAGCAAGAGCAGTACGGCGCCCTCTGGCAGCAAAGCACAATGCGCAGCGCCGTCGCCGCGGGGCTCGGCCTCAACATCTTTAACCGGCAGGCGGATAAGCTCTATATGTGCAACATTGCTCAGATGGTGAACGTGCTCCAATCGATGCTGCTCACGGATGGCCCCGAGGGCGCCCATTGCGTGCGCACCACGAGCTATTATGCTTTCCTGCTTTTCAAGCCTCACCGCTCGAATACGGCCGTGCGGGTGGAAACGACCGACAGTTCGCCCCTCGGCCTTTCCGTTTCAGCTTCGAAGAGTGATAAGGGGCTGATTCTAAGTTTCGTGAATCCCCGCTACGATGCGGATATGAGTGTTGAATGCTCTTTGCGGGGAGCTTCGGCTTCAGGCGGCTCGGCGCAAATTTTGCATGACAATGATTACAATGCTTGCAACAGCTTCGATGATCCGGACCACATCACGCCGAAATCGCATCCGGTGAGCGCGAACGGCTCCACGATTCAACTGGATATCCCGCGTATGTCTGTCGTAACGGTAACGGCGCAGCTTTCCTGAAAGAGGAGGCGGGGCGCCCACTCTCACAGCCATCTATTTCGCTTCCGGTGGACTGCCACTAAAGCGCGAGCGCAAGCGGAATTCTATTTGATCTTTGCCGAGGTCATCACAAAGCTCTTTACGCGGCGCGCCAAGGCAAGAGGCCGCCACCGGCGGCTCGCTTTTGTGACATCCCTTCAGACTCTCCAGTGCAATACCGCAAGAAGAACAACCAAGCCTATCGTTACCATAGCGCCACTGAACGCCAAAAGACTCTTTGCCATTTGTTTATTCCGCGTCTGCTGGTAGACCAGAGGCACATCGATCAGAGAACTTGCAATAGAGCACAGGACAATCGCGACCCCGGCGACTTCCGGTTTGATCTGATTCCGGGCGGTCATAATGGCCGCTGTTGCGGCGGCGCTGGAGCTGCTTGCCAGGCCTCCAACAAAACTGAGAGCCAGAAATCCTAAATGACCCAAGTAGCGTTCCGCGAGCTTCCCCGAGATCTCGATCAACACGAACAGCGCGCCGAAGGTCATGACGCGCCGCAGGGATAACGGGGAAGATAGCCGAAGGTGGCTGGAGGATTGCGCCGCGCCGCGGCGGATCCACGCGACCACGGCGGCAAAGACGGCCATAGATGCCAGCGGCCAGAAAGCATCCATGAAAGCCGGAAATGCGAAAATCGCTACGATGGCAAGATTCCTCGTAAACATGGCGACGGAAGTCAGCAGGATAATAGTTTGTCCCAACCGGCTGGCATCCTCGCCCGCTGTCGTGAGGGAAGGGCTCATCTCCACGACGGTCGCTGTGCTGTTGACCAGTCCGCCCAGCAAAGCCGTGTAATAGAGACCCCTCATTCCGTAGAGTCGTAGCAGAATGTAATTCACGAAACCAATGCCCGCCACCACGATAATGACAATCCAGATCTCACGCGGGTTGATAAGCTGCCACCGGTCGACAAAATGATTGGGCAGTATCGGATAAATCACAAACGCAATGAGGCCGATAAAAACCGCGCCACGAATTTCTTCCGGTCGCAGCCCAACTGCAAACCGCGACAGCTCGGCTTTCCACGCGAGCAGCATGGTGATCAGAATCGCTGACGTAATCGCCGTGAAGAAGTGCCCCTGCCCGGCCAGTATCCCCAGAAGCAGAGTCACCATCAAGGCGGCGGAAGTCGTGATTTCAAGGCTCCGGGTTACGACTAGGCTGCGGGCATTGACACAAATGACCAGGATGAAAATACCTGCAAACGCAGCGATGGCAAAACCAAATCCCAGCATGGAACTCAGCATGCCCAGAAAGGCCGCAATCGCAAACGTTCTTACTCCGATATCCTTGTGCGCCCATTCACGTTCCATCCCAATGGCCAGACCAATCCCTGCCGAAATCCCGATTTTCGCCGCCACTTGGATCGCAGGAAATTTCGCTGGGATACTGAAAGAATCTTGAACTGTCGCGATCGTCATAGAAAGCCTGATAACTCTTTCGCTGTATCTTCAATAGATGAGCTATTTCGTTTCACGGCATCCTGGAACTGGACATTACAACTTTCCAAATTATACACGGCGGAATGGGAAATCACTTCGCAGGCGAGGGTGGCAAGCGATCAAGCTTTGCCATGAGCGTCCACATGATGAGCAAGCCTTCGGGAAAGATCTGAAGTTCCTGTTTCATGATCGCGAGCGCGCTGCCGTACTCGTGAAGTTGGGTAAACATTACAGCGAGATTCTTATACAAACGACTGCGGATTTGCCGCTCAAGTCCGCCGATTTTGCCGATAGATAAAGCATAAATGAAGCAGGGTCAAAAAAACGCCGCATTTTTGACTTGGGTCAAAGCTGTGTGTTAGCCTACACAGGTATGTGCTCCCTGCCCGTCCCGGAGCCACCGGATGGCTTTTAACAAGAGCAAGGCCCTCGAAGAAGCCGCAAGGCTAGTCAGCCAGAGAAAGCTTCCGCAGGCCATCAGACAATACTTATTGATCGTCGATCAGGACCCTCAGGACCTCCCTCTTCATAACATTGTGGGCGATTTGTGGGTGCGCGAAGGGAACGTGCGCGAAGCTCTGCGGGAATTCCACATCCTCGCGGATGCCTACACCCACGAGGGGTTTATTCTCAAGGCCATTGCAATCTACAAAAAAATCGTCAAGTTGGATACCCAGTCGCCCGAACCGCTGATCCGGCTTGCCGAGCTTTATTCAGGCCAGAAATTCAGCCACGAGGCCAATGAGCAATACGCTCAGGCCCTGGCCGTCTGCGAACGGCATTCGCTTCACGACCAGGCTGGCCGGATTCTGAAGAAGCTGGTCATACAGGATCCCGAGAACGCGGTCTACCAGACGCGTTTGGCGGAATTTCTTCAGAAAACCGGACAATCGAAGGAAGCCTGCCAGACATTTTTGCAAGTTGCCGAGCTCGCCTATCATCGCAAAAATATACCCGGCGCCAGCGCCGCTTTGAGGAAAGCGGCTGAAATTGAGCCGCAAAATCCGCGCATAGCTCTGTTCCGAGCCAAGCTTGCCGCGGGGGCCAAAGAATACGCCGAAGTTGAGCGGATTTTCCGCAACTCGCCCGAGATAAAGTCCGATGCCGGGGGTCGCAGCATTCTCCTCGGCGTATATCTCGATTCCGGACGCCTCGATGAGGCCGCCACACTGGCGGTTGAAGCCTGCCGCGAGAGCGCGGGAGGATTTGACGCCCTTAGGCAGTTTGCGGCGCACTGCCTGGAAGCGGGAAAACCCGGCGCGGCGCTCCATGCGCTCGACGAGGTCGCCGAGGCGGCGTTCAAGCGCAACCAGACCCAAAAAGTCTTCGAGCTTCTGCAGCGGGTGCTCGCCGCCCAGCCGCGCGACCCCGCCAGCCTCGATATGGCGGCGGCGCTGTGCGAGCGCGCGAGCCCGGAACACGTCCCCTCAACATTACTCGAATCGCTGGGCAAAGGCTTCGGCGAGAACGGTCAATGGGCAAAGGCGGAGCGCGCGTTCCGGCCCCTCACGGACCGGGACCAACGGAATGCGGTATGGCAGTCCTCGCTTAAGGAAGCGATTGAGAAACAATTAATAGCTCCTATCGGAAAGCCGGCCGCAGAAGAGGCGGTAGAGCCACCGCCTTTGAGCGCCGGTTCTATAGAAACGGTGGAAGCGCCGCACGCTTCGGAGGCGGAAAAAGCGCCGGAAGCCATTGAGGCTATCGAGGTTGATTTCTCCGCCGAATGGGAAACCTTTTCGGCCAGCCGTCCGCCTTCTGAGCCGGAAGGCGCCGAAAAACTGTCGCTGGAGATTCCACAACTGGCCGCTCAGGAACTAACGCCAGTTCCAAGCACCCCCATCCCAGTGGCCCCCGCGCCCGCCACGGTCCCCCTGGACCCCATGGTCCCACTTGACGTATTACCTTTCGTCGCGGAGCAAGACCTAGACGAAGAGAAAGCCCAGGTGGAGTTCTACCTGGATTCCGGCTTCCTTGCAGAAGCGGAGGCGGCGCTAAAGAGCCTTGCGGCAAGACATCCTGGGCACGCTCAAATCCAGGAATTACAAGAGCGCCTTCGGGCGGCAAGTTCGCCAGGCGATGAGCCCCCCTCCTCTGCTCCGGCTGAGGCTGCGCCCTCGGAGCCGGATGTGGCTCCTGTATTTCTAGAGGAAGAGGCTGGCATTCCCTCGCCTGCCGCCGCAGAGCCGCGGGCCCAGACGGAAGTTACTGCGCCGCTACCGGCGGAGGAGGTTCCCGAACTACAGTCTGAGGTTGCGTCCGCGGAGCCGGATGTGGCTCCTGTATTTCTGGAGGAAGAGGCTGGCATTCCCTCGCCTGCCGCCGCAGAGCCGCAGGACCTGGTGGAAGATACTGCGCCGCCACCGGCTGAGGAGGTTCCCGATTCGCAGTTACAAGTTGGATCGCTGCTCGACGACTTGGCGCAAGACCTGGCGATGGCGCTCGGCGATACGGGTGAGCTGAGATCTACGAATGAAGGCGAGGCTCCATACCTGGGTGAAGGCGGCCGCTCACTTTTTGATTCTGCATTAGAGGAACTTCTGACAGAATTAGAAGCTGGACAGCCAGCCGTGCCTGCCACGGATTCGCCCCAGACGCACTACAATCTAGGTGTTGCCTTCCGTGAGATGGGCCTTCTCGACGAAGCCATTGGCGAATTCCAGAAGGTCGTGAAGGGCCGGATAGCGGCGGATAATCCGCCTCGCTTCCTTGAAGCCAGCTCGCTGCTCGGCAACTGTTTCATGGAAAAACAGATGCCGGAGATTGCCGCCCGCTGGTACAACCGGGCTTTGCAAGTGCCCGGTCTTGAGGAAGAAATCTCGCTCGCGCTCACTTACGACCTCGCGGCCGCCTACGAAAAAGGCGGCGACTTGAAAGCCGCACAAGAAAAGTTTGCCGAGGTCTACAGCTTGAACATTGACTATCGGGACGTCTCCGGGAAAATTCAATCGCTTTCGCGCTCGAAGCCCGCGTGATAGGCGCGGGATCTCACATCCTAATTATGAAATGGCTGCCGGTTATGCTGCGTACCCTTCTCTACTTCGTCATCGGTGTGGCGCTCCTCTACATCCCGTGGGTCCCACTCTGGACAAGCAATTTTTTTATAACTCATTACGCCTGGATCTCGGTCATCGGCCAAAACGATTACGTTCGCGGCGCCATTTCCGGAGTCGGTCTGGCCGACATCTGGTTGGCCTATGAGGAATTCATGCGGCTGGCTCACTCTGCCGGAAAGGGGTCGCCGCGATAGAGTGGTATGGCCGCTAAGGACTTACAGGCGCGGCTTCGCTTGGCCACCCCTCTGAGCAATGCACCCAATGCGCGTAATGCACCCGGCCTTCAGACTCTGCTATATTACCGCTTCACTTCAAGCCGGGGAATCCTCTGACCTAGCGGCCTCCCCGCTGCCGGCTTTGCTGACGGAGGCGATTCGTTGCGGCATCGACCTGATTCAAGTCCGGCAGAGATTCATGGAAACCCGACCTCTCATGGAGCTTGCAGGACCTGCAATCGATAGCGCGAGGGGGACTTCGTCGCGCATTGTCATCAACGACAGGCTGGATGTGGCGCTGGCTCTCAGCGCCGCAGGCGTTCACCTTGGGAATCATTCGCTGCCGGCTCAAGCGGTCCGGCCAATTGCGCCGCCGGACTTCCTGGTGGGGGTTTCCTGCCATTCCTTTGAAGACGCGCAAGCAGCTGAATCGGCGGGAGTGGATTATCTTCTTCTGGGGCCGGTCTTCGAAACGCCCTCGAAGCCCACTTACGGACCACCGCTCGGACTCGACCGGTTTCGTCAAATAGCTGCGCAGGTGAAGACTCCCACGCTTGCGCTCGGAGGAATTACGCTGGACCGTGTGAAACCGTGCCTTGACGCTGGCGCCGCTGGTATTGCGGCGATTCGGTTGTTTGAGGACGCTCCTTCGCTCGCCGGGCGAGTGGACGAGTTGCAAGCCCAATTTCGGTAGCTACAGTCAGCACCCTTCTGACCGTGGGTTTTGGCCTATCATGATGACCTCATCCAACGCGCCCATTTTTCCTCCGTATCGGCCACACCCGCATCTTTATGAAATCCACACCTGGGCATGGCTCGATGAACTCTCCGCGCGGGAGGCTCGCCTTGTCACCCTAGCCTCGGTTCCCGACTCAGAATGGGACCGGCTCCAAGCCTTGGGGTTTGATTTCGTCTGGCTGATGGGGGTTTGGAAACGCAGCGCCGTGGGGCGAACCATCATGCGAACCGGCCCCAGCTATTTCTCCTCCTACGATGAAGCCTTGCCGGGATGGACCATGAAGGATGTTGTGGGGTCTCCCTATTCTATCCGGGAGTATGTTCCAGACCCGCGCATCGGCGGCTGGAAGGATTTGGATACCGTGCGGGAGAAGCTGCGCCAACGCGGCATGAAGCTGATTGTCGATTTCGTTCCTAACCACACGGGCCTGGACCATCCGTGGGTAAGCTCGCATCCCGAGTATTACATTCAAGGCAGCCTCGATCAGTTTCGCAAAGACCCTTCCGCCTTCTTCCTGTCCGAACACGACGCCTCCGCCACAATCATTGCCCGTGGCAAGGATCCACACTTTCCGGCCTGGCCGGATACGGCCCAATTGAACTATTTCAATCCCGCAACCCGCGAAGCCATGCTGGGAGTGTTAGGCGCCATCGCTGCCCATGCAGACGGCGTCCGCTGCGATATGGCCATGCTTCTCTTGAACGACGTCTTCGTCAAGACGTGGGGACCGCTGCTTCGCGGTTTCACAGCGCCCAAGGACGAATTCTGGCCGGCCGCAGTGGCCGCCCTGCCGGGTTTCATCTGGATCGCGGAAGTCTATTGGGATATGGAGTGGCGGTTGCAACAGCTCGGGCTAACGTTTACTTACGACAAACGGCTTTACGACCGTTTGCGGGCTGAGCCGCCCCATGACGTGCGCGGCCATCTTAAGGCGGACGCCGACTGCCAGAGCCGATCCGTCCGCTTTCTGGAAAATCACGATGAACCGCGCAGCGCCGCGGTATTTGAATCTGACAAGCTGAGCGCCGCCGCGACGTTAGTAGCCACGCTGCCAGGGCTGCGCTTCTATTATCACGGACAGCTCGAAGGTAGAAAATTGAGCTTGCCTATCCAGCTTAGCCACGCCGCAGTTGAGCCACCAAACGCGCCGATTCGCGCTCTCTACGACAGTCTCCTGACCATCACGTGCGCCAGCATCTTCCACACCGGCGTCTGGCTGCTCCTTGACGTGCGAGCGGCGGGCGACCCATCGTTTCAAAATCTTGTGGCCTATCAGTGGAGCTTGGGCAAGACCGTAAATGTGATTGCGGTGAATCTAAGCTCCGCGCCTGCGAGCGGCAATCTTATTTTTGGCGGCGCGATCGACCCCTCACGCGAGTACACCTTTCACGACCAATTGCACGACAAGAGCTACGAATGGCAGGGTTGTGACCTTGTCCGCTCCGGGCTTTTTGTGCGTCTGGACGCCTATCAAAGCCACATTCTAGAGGCGCCGATGGGATGAAAAGCCAGAGGGGATGCGATGACTCTCGTTCACCTCTGGGCTCGATGGCTGTTGTCCGGCGGGAGGAGTGGATGGCGGCGCTCGATGCGCGCCGAATCACTTGAAAAATAAAGACCGGCGGCCAGAGGCCGCCGCTACAACCACACTCCGCCGGAAGGGTGATCGGGCGCTTCGCGTCTGACAGCCAACCTGAGGCGGCGCTTACCGCTGCACAAAGCCGGCCAGCTCGGAGGCCAGTTGGCTGATGGCTTCTTCGAGGCCTTGATAGGCTTTGCCAGCCTCCGCCAAATTTCCCTGCTTCGCCGTGTTCTCCAGTTGCAAGGAAGCGCGCAAGGCCGCCTCCGCCGAGAAGTTAGCCACCGAGCCTTTGATGGTGTGCGCGAGGTTGGCCAGGGATTTTATATCCCGGTTTTCCAGCGCGGCGCGGGTGGATTCCATCTGTTTTGGAATTTCGTGCAGAAACAGTGAGGCCATCTCACCCAAAAGCTGAACATCGCCTTCGAGCTGCGCGAGCGTCTTTTCACGGTCGAGGACGCCTGCATTCGGACGCGGGGGACGGGGCGGAGGAAGTTGGTGTGGTTGTGGCTGTAGCGGCGGTTGTGGCGGCGGTGGCATTGGCTCTGCCAAGGAGACGCCAGAAGGCGCCTGCGCGTCAATCGCATCCAGCAGGGCTTTAATCTTGACGGGCTTCGAGACGTACCCATCCATGCCGGCTTCCAAGCATTTCTTCCGGTCTCCTATCATCGCGTGCGCGGTCATGGCAATGATGGGAATGTGACCGCCAGCGGCTTTTTCCCGCTCACGGATCGCCGCTGTCGCTTCAAAGCCTCCCATCACCGGCATTTGAATATCCATTAAGACAAGGTGGAATTTTTCTTTATCGAGGGCAGCGATCGCCTCCCGTCCGTTGTTCGCCACAGCAACCCTGTGTCCATGCTTCTCGAGTAACCTCACGGCCAACTGCTGGTTTACAGGGTTATCCTCGGTCAGCAGGATGCGCAGGCCCGGCCGGGCCTCGCGGAGGGAATGCCGGGTGACGAGGGAGGGCTGAATTTCATTCTGGCCTTTGCCCGCCAAGACAGAAACCACAGCGTCACGCAGTTCTCTCTGCCCAACGGGCTTGGTTAAGTAGGCGGCCACGCCCAATTCCCGGCATCGCATCGCGTCTCCCCTGAACCCGGAAGAGCTGAGCATCATAATCGTAATATTTTCCAGATTCCGGTATTCCCGGATTTGTTGGACCACGTCAAACCCATCGGTGCTGGGCATGCAGACATCCAACAGGATCAACTTGAATGGATCATTTGATTCCTGAGCGCGGCGCAACTGGTCGAGCGCGGCGCTTGCGCTCACGCTTAGCGTTGTCCTCATCCCCCAGTTCTTAAGAATGTTGTCCAGAATCGTTCGATTGGTCAGATTGTCATCGACCACCAAGACCGGCACGCTCCGCAGATCGATGGCTTGAACGGCGGACGGCCCCCGCACAACCTCTTCCCTCCCCAAGCCAAACACCGCCTTGAAGTGAAACACGCTGCCCTTCCCAACCTGGCTCTCCACCCAAATTTGCCCGCCCATCATATTGACCAACTGGCGGGAAATGGCAAGTCCGAGCCCGGTGCCGCCATATTTGCGCGTTGTGGACCCATCGGCTTGAGTGAAGGATTGAAAAATGGCGTCTTGTTTCTCCGCGGGAATTCCAATGCCCGTGTCGGTGACCGTAAAATGGATCGTAATCTGGCTGCCGTCTTGAGCGTCTTCAAAGGCCCGCACCACCACTTCCCCTTGATCGGTAAACTTAATGGCGTTGCCAGCGAGATTTACGATGATCTGCCGCAAGCGGCCAGGGTCTCCAAAAAGGACTTCGGGCAAATTCGGACTAATCTCAGAGGCCAGCTCGAGTCCTTTCTGGTCTGCCCGGACACTGATCGATTTGAGCCCTTCCCCGACGGCGTCTCTCAAATCGAAATCAACGCGGTCGAGATCGAGCTTCCCAGCTTCAATTTTTGAAAAGTCCAAAATATCGTTTAGGATGTTCAGCAGAGCTGTAGCGGAGGATTTCACCACGTTAAGATACCCGCGAGCTTCCGCGCTGAGGTCAGTATCAAGGGCCAACTCGGCCATGCCGATTACACCGTTCATCGGCGTGCGGATTTCGTGGCTCATATTAGCGAGAAATTCGCTTTTAGCCCGGCTTCCTTCCTCGGCTTTTTCTTTGGCGAGCGTCAATTCCTTGTTGACGGCCCTGATCTCGGCGGTTCGCTCCTCGACTTCCTCTTCCAGGTGGTCGCGGTGCCGTTTCAACGCGCGCTCCCGCTCTTCAATTTGGCCGAGCATCTCGTTGAACCCGTCTATGAGCAAGCCCAGCTCATCCCCGGTTGTCTTCCGGGCGCGGATTGAATAGTCCTTCTCCTCAGAGATCGCCTTGGCGGTTTCGACCAGCTCCAAGACCGGTCCGGAGATCACTTGTTGCATTTTTGAGCCAAGAACGAACGCCAGAAACAAAGCTCCCAGCAAGACCAGGACCCCGATTTCGGCGCAACGCAAAGCCACGGAATGGAGCACTGCGAGGTCTGCTTCGAGGTAGAGGGTCCCGATCTTCCGGTTGTCTTGGACGATTGGGGCGAACAGGATAAGGTTATGAGAAGTGAAAATTACTTCGCTGGACCTTGCCGGAGGCGTCTGAATTGACGCGCGCGGACCTCCACGAGAATAGGTGGCGAACACCTTCCCATCGCTCCTGTAAATGCAAGCGGCTACAATGTGAGGCAATGCGCGAAGGCTTTCCAGCAAATCCCTCGCGGCGCTGGCGTTGTTAAGGGATAGCGCTGCGGCGCTGTTGGATGCGACCACCTTGGCCAGGATTGCGGCGTCATCCTTCATGCGGGTGTGAAACATGTAATCAACGTTGAGAAGAAGCGCGATACAAGCAACCAGCAGGGCGGCGCTAGAGGTTAATAAGATGGTGACCTGAAGCTTTCGCCGAATGGAAATATCTCGAAATGATGGCATCTCTTTTTTTCTCCTGAAACCGTTGCCGCCGGCCTTTCCAATTCCCGGTTCTGGACTTTGTACCGCCGCCCTTTTTAGCCTGGATCATTTACGAAATTCGGTTTGAGCGTCAGAGGGGCACGGCCCGTTTTTCTAAGAAGGGCCGTGCCGTTAACGGGCGCCTTAAATTTCCTTGCCTTGCTGAAGTTCTCTTAAATCCCGCAGTACATCATGTAAATTTACCATATTTGATATTACTTTGTTGATTACTACTGTCAATAAAAACCCAACCGAGAATAGGTTGCAGAATCTTAGCGAGGCTTCACCTCAGACCAACGAGTCGTGATGCCACTTCGAAGCGGTGGAACACGAGTAGTAGCCGCGGGTGGAACCCACGAAATGTAAATGACAGTCATCCTCGACAACCCCGGAGGGGTTGAATATCGTCAAATCATCACCTGACCTGCGCATAAGGCGCATTAAGCATTAAGATCATCAGGCGTTCGGCCCCTTCAGGGCCGGCTGCCTACTCCGCCCCTGGCCGTGGGTTTTTACCCGCGGCTATTGCTGTTGCTCCCCCCGGGAGTCTGTGGGACAACTAAGGGTGAGTGAGCAAAGCGAGCTTGCGAGGCACTTTTCGATGGCGAATTTTTCAGGTTGTTTGCGTTTGCCTCAGCCCCGAGGACCTCAAGTTCGGCGGTGGAGGTG
>JBOGJY010000555.1:0-1664 GCA_050745325.1 Terriglobia bacterium | reverse complement strand
AGCATATCGACGCAGAGCGCAAGCTCCGGCCGGCCAGGGTCGGGCGCCATGTAAAAGGCCTTCACCGACGAGGGATAGCGCGTCACCAGCACGGGCCGGTCGAATTCGGCGGAGAGAATCGTTTCGTCGGTCCCGCCGAAGTCGCCGCCCCACTGGATCTCGCTGCCCTTCGATTGCAGAATCTTCACCGCATCATCGTAGCTAAGGCGGGGAAAAGGAAGCTTCGACTGCGCAAGCTTGGTAACATCACGCTCAAGCGCCGCAAGCTCTGGCAGCCTGCGAGTGAGAACGCGTTCGATAATAGAAGCCACAAGCTCTTCACCCAGCTTGCAGATGTCATCGAGGTCCGCGAAGGCGACTTCCGGCTCAATCATCCAGAACTCGGTCAGGTGGCGCCGCGTCTTCGATTTCTCGGCCCTGAAGACAGGGCCGAAACAGTAAGTCTTGCCCACCGAAGCGGCGGCAGCTTCGCTATAGAGCTGGCCGGATTGCGTCAGGTAAGCTTTGTCATCGAAGTAGTCCACCTCGAACAGCGTCGTGGTTCCCTCGCACACAGCGGGCGTGAAAATCGGGGCATCGACTAGCGTGAAACCGCGGTCGTCAAAAAAATCCCGCGCAGCCTTGATCACTTCATGCCGCACGCCGAGAATCGCACGCTGGCGGCTCGACCGTAGCCATAGGTGGCGATGATCCATGAGGAATTCAACGCCGTGTTCCTTGGGCGAAATGGGATAAGGGCGGCCGGGTGAGACGCGCTGAATGACTTCGACATTTGAGACGTCGAGCTCATAGCCCCCGGGCGCGCGCTCATCGTCCCGCACCTTCCCCGCGACGCGCAGGGAGGATTCCTGCGTCAGGCTGCGCACACTGTCAAAGACTGCCGGAGATACGGCTGACTTCACCACCACGCCCTGAACCATTCCGCTGCCATCGCGGATGATGGGGAAGAGCAGCTTGCCGCTCTCTCGCAGGTTGTAAAGCCATCCCTGGATCGAAACTTGTTCACCCACGTGTTGGCCGAGGTTGCGAATTTCGATAAGCGGAGCCAGAGAATTGTTCCCTTTCTGAAAAGGCTTGCGAATAGGGTTGTAAGGGGTGCGGCAACTCGCATTTGTAGCGCCAGGCCTCAGTCCGACACACCCGTTTTCTTGCATTTGCCGCCCTGAAGGGCGGCGCTACGCGGCTTCCCGAAAAGTTGTCACACAGACTCTGAAGCCCGTCTCGGGATGGACCGGTCACGGCGGAACTGAAGCTTCGCCCCCCGATCCGGCTCCATTGTGCTCCTGTTGCACAAGATTTCTTTCCCGTTTGGACGCGCGTATTTTTTGTAGGTTACGTATTAGACAAAACATACGCCCATGCCACCCGCGAGCCGTTTTATACTCCTCTTGTCTGTCGTTAACTGCGGCCGCACGAGACAGTCATCACGTAGTGGTAAGAAGCGCCATGGCGTTTTCCTAAGTTTCAGCGCAATGCAAGGGAGGGCGAAAAGCCCTCCAAGCAAACAACCTCTTTGTTTTCTTCATCCTGATTCAACCTGCGGAACCCAATCCCTCCGCCTTCTCACCCGTGTTTTTCCCTCCCGGTATTCTAATAATCATAATCTTTAGGCTGTAGCGGCGGCCTCTGGCCGCCGGTCGTTGCTATTAAAAACCGGCGGCCAG
>JBOGJY010000554.1:0-3260 GCA_050745325.1 Terriglobia bacterium | reverse complement strand
GTCATTCTGAGCGCAGCGAAGAATCTGCTTTTCCCACTGATTTACAAACAGATCCTTCGCTGCGCTCAGGATGACATCACATGCAGCATCCCACTAAACAATCCCATGGTTGACGTCAAATCCGTATCAATTCTAAGCATGGCCGTGGCTGGATCCCTTACCCGCGAGATCGGCGTCGAAACGCTCATTCCGCCAGCAGCGCGTCTTTTGCCCGGTGTTTGGGTAATTTCTTCCTGCGGTCCACATGGAGGCGTAAGGAGGGCGCCTGGCCTTGCAAAATGCGGGCTCGCCGCTTCGCCTCTTTTGCGGCCTTAAACGGTTTTGGTTTCCGCAATTTCCTCATACCCAAAACTGTAGCGGCGGCCTCTGGCCGCCGGTCTTTACTCTTTGAAAGCCGGTGGCCAGAGGCCGCCGTTACAGTTGCCGTGCACTGACAAAAGCACATTTCCTGCCGGTCCGTGCCCTAGTCTTGCACCACGAAGGCTGCTTTGCTGTCGATGGACTTGTTGTTGATGTTGTCGGTCACTTTGACGGCCACCGTATAGTCACCCGGAGACAGCGGCTTGAGGGGCATCATTTTTTGGATCGTCACCTGATTCGACGCGTCTTTGATATCGGCGGCCTCTTCTGTGGTGGTGAAGACCGTCTTCCCATTTTTCATCAGGTTGTACTGAATCTGCGCGTTGGGACGGTGCGTTTTCGGATTCACACCCAGGTTGTAAACCTGCATATAAATCCCCAGATAGCGATTCTGCTTCTGTATGAACACATCACCGACGCTCGGGCGCACCTTAGTGCTGCCGATCACGAACGGCCCCGTGCCCACGTCCGTGGTAGGAACCTGCTGGAGCAGGTCGGCGAGGATGAGCGAGCTTGATTCGAGCGTGTCGTCTGGGAATTGTGGAACGAGCTCGCCGATGGACTTACTTCCCATATGCCCGCTGTTGTCGTCCTTCAGCACGAGGCTCAGCTTGTAATGGCCGGGCCGCAGAGGAACGATGTATTGGTAAATGGATTTGTGCCCAGCGTAGGCGGTGAACCCGTCCTGCGGCACGTTCACGACCATGGTTTTTTCCTGCGTGGACGCAACCCGGCCGCTCAGGGTCGAGATCTGCGCGAAAATATCCATGGTGGCGTGCATGATGCCGTCTTTATTCTGGAATTCAAGATCCCGGTTGTTCACCTGGACGGTAACGGGAACCAGCACCGTGTCCGAAGTGAGGCGGACGAAGTCTGTCCGCACCTCGAAGGGCAGCGCTTGCTCGGAGAGGTGGTGAGTCACCAGGGCCTTGAGGTCATTAAACTTTACCTGCGGAGGCTGGAAGATCTTTGCGTAAGTGTCTAATTGAGTGAATTCTTCCATACTTTCGGGCATAGCCTGGTTCAGGGTAGCGTTCATGCCCGATGGCGGCTGCATCACGGTGTTGGCGTTGTAAATAGGTCCGATGGAGACTCCGCCCTGGCACCCTGTCGTGTCGTTGGGCACTTCGGCAAGCGCGTCCTTCTCACAGGGGTTCATCGTCAAACGGAATTCCCCGGACATGGTCGGATCCACAAACTCCAGCTTGACGTTTTCGCCGATCCCCGGAATGTAGTGGTAATACCAGTCTTCAAACGGATAAGTCGTCATCTCGCTCGAAGCGCCAGGCCCCTGATACGGCAGCTCATTCGGGTTGGCAACGTAGGTACCGCCAGAATCGTGATCTTCCTTATCGTCCGGCGGGCCGTACATAACATAGATACGGCCCCGGTCCGTCCTCCACCCCGGAACGCCGGAGGCAAAATGCTCGTTGGCATAGGCTATGCGCCGGTAGAACTCTTCCTTAAACTCATTCTCTGGGTCGCCGGGGTTGGGGTTGCGCCGCTCCCAGAAATTTTCAATGAATGACTCACGCTCATCATCGGTGGTGAGCTTCTTGAACGCCGCGCGCTCATCTGACGTAATGATGTAACCGGTGGGCCCCTCAATAAAGTCTTTGTAAGGGCTCTCCATTTCCTTCCGGATGGCCTTTTGGCGGCGTTTTTCCTGCCTGGTCAATTTGTGCGGTTCCTGCGGCTGGGCCGCCTGGTCATCTGTCGATGAAGAGGATGAGTTGGAGGAGTCTTGAGGTAACGCGCGAGCCAGAGCAACTGAGGCGCTTCCCATGAGCACTGCCCCCGCGAGCAGCAGCGCCACAATGGGAAGCGGAGCGGTTCGCCCTCCGCCTTGCGCATCTCCAGCCCCGTAATAAAGGTGATGTACCTTCATAGGCCCTCCTGGCCCTTTTCGCCATATCAATTTTATTGACCGTACCCCCCAATGTCAAGGAAGGAAGCGGCAGCGATAGTGTCTCAGTTTGATGCAGAGGCGGCTTTATGCCGCCACAATATGGCGGGGTAAACCCGCCGCTACACCCGAGACTGAGACACTACCAGCGGCAGCGCGCGGCGAGGTTCTGAACACCGGCGCATCGATCTGGTTTAGACTAGTGAACGAACGCCGCGACTGTTACTCAGGCCCGGCGGCTGAATTCGGGTGCCATGTCCCTATTTGCGCGTTTCGTTTACGCCACACTCGTTTGGCAGGACCGCCGCCGCGCGCGGATGACCAACCGGCGGCGCGGTCCGCCGGCTGCCGCTCCAGCCCCGCAGCCGGCGCCCCATCTGGTGAAAGGCCGGCGCGGCGAGACATTGGCGTACTGGTACCTCCGGCGCACGGGCTATACGATGGTGGCCCGGAATCTGCGGATGCGAGCGGACGCAGGCGAGCTCGACTTGATCGGATGGGACGGGCAGGTTCTGGCTTTTGTAGAGGTCAAGACCCGAACCTCTCTCGAAGGCGGGCAGCCCGAGGAGGCGGTCGGCGAGCGGCAGCGGCGGCGTATCGTGAAAGCCGCCGAAGCCTACATGCGCCGCCTACGACGGAAAGAGTTAGACTATCGATTTGATATCGTCAGTGTGATTTGGGACGAGCGTGAGGGTTTCCGTCTGCGGCTGATCAAAGATGCTTTCAAGGGACGCGCTGGACGCGCCGGCCCGGAATATCGCTGACGGCGCGGCGAAGTTGCATCAGGGCGGATGCGAAAAACCGTCTCGTTTATCCCATTTGTCTCAAAAGTTTCAGAGTGGTCTGATAGGTTGAGTGAGGGCCTTGTAGCGCATCTATAAAGTCGGCGGCGATGTCAAGTAAAAGTTCATCTAAAGCCTTTTTTCTCCGGGCGCGGAGCGCCCGCCCTTGTGCGGTTTTGGTTTCAAACCGCTGGCCGGGCAGAACTCTCCCT